>JAAUQZ010000273.1 GCA_012033355.1 Leptolyngbyaceae cyanobacterium RM1_406_9
AAAGGCAGTTTGGCGATGAAACGCTATCGAGCAGGACTAGACGACCAGTTTATGCTGCAAATTCTCAGTGCCAACATTCCTTACGCTGAGGCACATTCTCAACCAGATTTTTGATGCGTTTACCCTGATTTCATACTTACATGGATCGGCGGCATTCTCGACTCAATAAGACCAATGTAAAACTTGATGATCCAGATTGGGAGGAGAAAGTATTAGCAGCAATTCAGGTTCAGCTAAACTCCAATTCTCAACAAGATAAATAAAAAATTACGTTGGCGTATGGAGCTTAGAGTTCGCGAAGGTTTTCACTTAACCAGTGTTCAGCGCAATGACAAAGCTGCTTATTTAGAACATCTAAACGACAAAAGTATCTCCGATACGATCCCGGTTCTTCCTTATCCCTATACAGAATCTGCGGCTGATTGGTGGATACAACGTCGCCTTAGATTTCTAAATGAGAACGGAAAAGAAATATCTTTTGTGCTTCGCAATTCTCAAGGATATTTGATTGGTTCAGTGGGTGTGGACGACTTCAAAATAGGAGAAACTCATAGAGCAGAAATTGGATACTGGTTAGCGAAAGCTTATCGGGGACAGGGGGTAATAACTGATGCACTGAGTTGTTTTATTCAGTACGCATTTAATGAACTGGAATTGATTCGTCTTACCGCGCATACGCTTGATTTCAACACAGCCTCAGCAAGAATTTTAGAAAAGAACAGGTTTAAACTGGAGGGGTGTTTGAGACAGCATACAAAAACTCGAAACGGCGTATTTGATACCTTTGCCTGGGGGTTACTCAAAGGTGAGTGACTCTTGATTCAAGTAATATCTCGCTTTTGGTAGTGGTGCGAAGTAAATTTATCCTTCTAAAATCCTTAATGTCATTTGCAGGCTAGGGGACAAACCCAGAAAAAGTCATGACACCAGACGGAGTTTTAGGCTGGATTGTTGCTGTTCTTCTGGTTCTGCTGGCTGCCGCGATACTGATTCCCTATCTTCGGGGTAGCTTTCGCCGCAAGATCAGCTACTCGATGCAAAACGTGCCGCGTGCGGATGAGCCAAATTTTTTTCTGGCGATCGCCGGATTCTCATCTAGCCTACCCACCCAGGCACATCCCACCGGATTTTTTGTCGAAGCTGACGAGATTTATGCAGCGCGGCTGGAGGCGATTCAGAGCGCTCAACGAACTATTCATTTTGAAACTTTTTACATGACACCGGGGCGACGAGCAGATGATTTTGCGATCGCCCTCGGCGATCGTGCCCAGGCAGGAGTCGCAGTTCAGCTTGTGGTTGACCATCACGGCTCAAGCTCAATGCCCAAAAAATACTGGAAATCGCTTGAAGCCGCAGGCGTGGAGGTACACTTTTTCAGCCCTTTTACCTGGAGAGCGCCACTTGACTACAACACTCGTACCCACCGCAAACTGCTGCTGATTGATAGCAAAGTTGCCTTGATTGGTGGCGCGGGCGTTTCAGATGAGTGGGACGGCAAAAGCGACACCGGGGGAACTGCGCCCTGGCGAGACTTTGAGGTGCGCTATGAAGGAGCGATTCTAAGTACCCTGGAGGGCGTTTTCATGGAGAACTGGACGACCGTTGGCGGCACGGCTGACCTGAGTTTGCAGGTGTTTCAACCCTGTCCGCCTGAGGGTCAAACTGCCTTTGTGACGATGGGCACCTTTTCTCCTGAAAACTCTGCGCTGCACATCCTGTTTCAAACCAGCATTCAGGCAGCACGGCAGCGGCTCTGGATTAGCAGTCCTTACCTTGTGCCCGACAAATACACCCGCAAAGTGCTGATAGAAGCTAGCAAAGCAGGCGTGGATGTCCGAATTCTAACGATGGGAGTTCGTAATGATAAGGCTTATGTCTACTACACCGCACGAGAGCTTTATGGGGATTTGCTCGAAGCAGGCGTAAAAATTTACGAATATGCGCCCAATATGCTTCATGCTAAAGTCGTGCTGGTTGACGATAGCTGGGTCAGTCACGGCAGCACCAATATGGATGAGCGTAGCTTTTTCTTGAACGATGAAATGAATGTGTCAGTGAGCGATCGCACTTAGCTCAACAAGCTGAAAGTTTTCTGCTAGACTCCTTTGCCAACAGCACTTTGATCACCCTAAAGGACTGGCAAAATCGCCCGCTGTTAGAACAAATTCGAGGTAGGTTTGGACTAATCTTTCGTCAACTGCTGTAGCCGCTTACAAGTGACGCACGACCAATGAATGGCACAACTTAGCCAGTACCTACGCATTCCTCCGTAGAACGTTCCCCTTCGGCGGCGGCAAGTAACCTTGAATTCAACACCGAAGAATTGCGCTCGTCCGCTGCAAGGAGGTTATGCTGCGATTATTGCTACGCAGTCACCGAACAATTGGGACTAACAATGTTTTTTGAATACTTTAGTCTGTGGAACTTTGGTATTCAAAGTACTAATCTTTCTATTCATGCAGCTTAGCAAACTAGATCAAATTTTAGGACTAGAGATACAACGCCGTCGAATAGAGCAAGGTTGGTCACAGGAATATTTGGCAGAAATTACAGGACTGCACAGAACCTACATCAGCCAACTCGAACGGGGGCTAAAGAGTCCGTCTATTAGGGTTCTTAATCACATCACAAATGCTCTAGGCATCACGATGAGTGAATTTTTACAAGTTGTCGAGGAACTCTTGGGTGCTAACGGAAAATGAAATTGAGAGGTTGAGATAAGCCATTGTTGCAACCATCGCATCTCCACTTATTGGTTCTATAGAAGATTAAACTTGGGAAGCAATTTTTCACTACGTTAAGAATATTTCTTTAGCTGATCCATCACTAGGGCGTAGCAAGCTGCTATGTGATGCCGTAGACCCCACAACTTCAACTGGTTGGTCGCTCAAGTCTCTGCAACTAAACAATTTAACGACTGTAAATACATTTCTGTTTGTCATTCAAAGAGCAGATATTGTCAAAAAAGCTGTTCAGCTTGGTTTTCCTGGATTAACAGAACAATCCTCGCCCGACGAATTAGGAGCAGCTATTATTCAGCATTGGAATGAGAAAATCATACTGAGCCAAGCAGCACAGGGTGTTGTCAATAGTCATGAAGGCATACTTCTCAAAACGATTCACGGATTTGAATACCTTTATTGTGAATTTCCTCTTACCCCACTTGATCCAAATGCTTTTACTTGGGCTTGGACAGTTGATCGAATTACAGGCAAATCAGGAGCAGGATTACAAGGTAGTATCTCAGGGCAACTTGAGTTAGTTTGGTATAAAAATCAAAAACAACTTTTTCGAGCAAGAACTATTTCACCAGAAGCAATTCATATCAAATACAATGCAATCGAACGATGTTGGGCTGCTCTAGAGCATCACTGGAATGGAGCCCTATTGGATTCGGTCGAAGTGGCAGTTCAATGGGCAACTCATATGACTTGGAAAGCGATTGCTCCAGTAGTTTATTTGGTTGATGGAATCTATGAGAAGGGAGTCAAGTTACTGGCTGAGGAATTAGAACCCTATCTCCCCTTCTGGCAACGGTCTGAAACTTTACCTAAATGGGATATCACCATTCTTCCTACTTGACTGGGGTGTTATTTAATTGCAACTCCCTTAGCTCAAAGGACAGATCAGCAACGGGTTTCGAGTCACCCATGCAGTAGGACACATCAGCTTGGGCTGAAGCAGTACCCTTCTTTTCCTGAGTTTTCGATCCGGTTGGTTTGAAAGAAATGCCTTGTTCTAGCAAAAATGTAGTTAGTAGGTAACCGATAACGTGGGCAAAGAGTTCGTGATCTTCCCCAGGCATAAGGATCTCTATTGTTTCATCATAGTAAGCTAACCGCACACCGGGCGAGTCCTCAGAGGCTTGCTGAACCAGCCTGAACCTTTCCCAGGTTCCCTGAAGGAGGATGCGCTGGTCAGTTACGGATCGCTTTGGCGGCTGTGTATGCTGCGCCGCCACACCACATTTCTAGAACTGATGGGCAGTGAGGGACTCGAACCCGCGACATCCTGCTTGTAAGGCAGGCGCTCTACCAACTGAGCTAACCGCCCGATGGGGCTGTGAAATTCCATCAGTTGAAATCGCACAGAATTCTAATATAGCAGTATAGATCAGGTTCTGCAACGACTCATTGCAGATAAACTAATAAAACTGCTAATCTTTGCCAAGTTCAATTATGCCTTCTGGTCGGACTCACGATCGCATCACGCTGTGGACGCTGCCTGTGTTGGCGGGTGTGACACTGGCGATCGCCCGCAACAGCGCTATCACATTAATTATCTGTGCAGGCTTTTTGTTTGGCGGTTTGATGTTTGGGCCTGATCTAGATGTGCTGTCGGTTCATTACAGGCGTTGGGGTTGGCTCCGCTGGATCTGGATTCCTTATCGAGGCAGTGTGAAGCATCGTTCTGTCTGGTCGCACGGCCCGGTTATCGGCACAACGGTTCGGGTCATCTACCTATCTGTTTGGCTGACGGCTTTGGGACTACTCGGTTTGACCCTGGTGAATGAGGTGCTGCGGGTTGGCTTGACCTGGGAGGGAGTGGGGCGATCGCTTCAACAGGCGTTCCAGCAATATACTGTTGAATGGCTGTGGTTTTGTCTAGGTCTAGAGTTGGGAGCGTTAAGCCACTATGCAGCAGACTGGGGAATATCGACCCGCAAGCGCCATAAAACTGAAGGTTGGAAAGCGCTATTCCCCGTCAAGGCTAAAACTAGTAAACGCAAGTCATCAACTCAGCGCAGCCCAACGCGACGCAGATAGTTTTGGCAGGCGCAACCAAAACTGAGCGCCCCCCTGAGGGGAAGGCAAGTAGCCAATGCTGCCTCCCCAGCGCTCGATTGTAATGCGACAAAAATAAAGCCCAAGACCTGCTTTGCCAGGGTTATTCTGACCTTGAAAAAACTTTTTGAACAAATTACCTACAATTGCGGGCGGCACACCAGACCCTTGATCTTCAACAGTTGCCACGATGTAATTTTCGTCTGTTTTTAGGTCTACTGTTACGGTAGAATCTGCTGGGCTATATCGCAGTGCATTCTCAATTAAATTAGCAAAAATTCTCTCTAATCTAGATTTTTCAGCGACAACTTGCCAATCCATTTGGGTCAAATCAAAATTTAGCTGTAGCCTGACTCGATTCATCATAAAGGTCGGCAGCAATGCATCAACAACTTCTCTAGCAGATTGAACGATGTCAGGGGCTGTATCAGGATCAAATGCTTCTGTCTGAAATGTCTCAATGTCAGCCGAAAAAGCATCTAAAATTTCTCGAATCAGGTTGCCCTGTTTGATTACTTGTCGCTCTCCAATCGCTAGGCGTTCTTTACCTCTAGGCGACAAATTTTCGTTGGAAAGCAGCGCCAAACAACAGTTAATAGCGGTAAGTTGTCCTGACAGATCATGTAAAATGCAGTGTAATAAAATTTCTTTTTTTTGAACTTCTTTGACAAGGTTTTCGTAGCTTAGTTTGTTTTCTCTAGCAGTTTGAATGAGGGACTGTTTCTCTTGATAGGTGACTTCTAGAAGCTCAATTAGCAGGAGATGGCGATCGCCCACGTTGACTGCCGAAGCTTCAAACTGCCACTCATTTTCAGCAGCATCGGTTTCAGTCCACAGTCCAGACTTGAGCAGTTTGGAGTCTTTGTTTTGCCAAATCTGTTCTGCATCAACTATAAAATTCTCTAAAAACAAGAACCTTTTTTGCGGCTGGACATAAGCTTCTTTCAGGTCAGGAAAGAAGTGCTGAAACCAGTTTGGCTCAACCCTAACTGCGGTAAAAAGACCATCATTTGAACGTTCTAATACAAGAATATTAAGAGTAGCAAGCAGTTCACCCAAAGTCGATTCACTCATGGCGTTGCCCTCCAAAAGATTGAGCGAACGTTCAATTTCAGCAAAGAGATATTCAAATAGCTGAGTGAGAGATTTGAATTGTCTATATCGGGACAGACTTAGATTGTTGACAAACTGCTGAATGGGCTGCTGGCTTTTCTCTGTGTTTGAGTTGAACAACAGTATCCAATCGCCTTCAGCTTTAGAAAAGAGATGAATATCGGCGCAAAACTTATCTTCTATCTTGACGCACGGAAGCAGTAAATTGGCACCCTCTAAAGGCAGCAATCCTTCTAGAAAGAAAATTTGCTCGGCGATAGGTTTTCCCTGCTGTAAGTTGGTTACGCCATAGGCTGTTAGTGAACCACCTGCATCGATCAAGCATCCGTCCTTGTCAGTGAGCAAGTAGGCTGGGGAATATTGCTCAAAAATGAGAGTCTGGCAATATTCTAGGATTGATGCAGGAAGATTTAACATTATCCTTCAACCATTTTTTGAGTTAAAGTTAGAAACGCTTCTTCTACTCCTAAGCCAGTTTTGGCGCTGCTTTCAATTACGGTCCAGCCTTGCTGAATTACCTGGGCGATCGCCCCTTCCTCAAGTTCCCAATCTGCCTGCAAATCCAGCTTGTTTAGAACAAGAATAAACGGAACAGCCCCGATGGTTTCCTCAACTTTAGCTTGTAGCGCCAGAGCCGTCTCAAATGTAGAGCGACGAGTGCCATCGACGACTAAAAAGTAGCCCGATGCGCCCCGCAAATAGGACATTCTGACTTTTTGCAGTTCGTCTTCGCCGTGCAGATCCCACAGGATTAAACTAACCTCTTGATTGTCCAGGTTGACGAGTTTCTTATTAATCTTTACTCCTACCGTTGTTTGATAAACATCAGAATAGATCGAACGGACAAAGCGGGCGACTAGACTGGTTTTACCCGTCGCGAAAGCGCCAACCATACAAATCTTCTTTTGAATCATGGATTAGAAATTTCTGAGTGAGACTCATCTGTTAAAGATACTTTGAAAGAGACACTCCGATTGATTTCTACAGTCGATATGCCTGACCGATTTTGCAGAGGATTGCTGGTGCCGATGCCTCGTGCCGTTAAAGATTCAGGTTCAATTCCGGCTGAGATCAAAAGCGCTACGATCGCGTCTGCACGGGACTGACTTAGAGCTAGATTTTGGGCTTCAGCGCCGTTGTTGCTAGCCCGACCAATGGCTTCAACTTGAACCGTTTGATCTAACGCAGCGGCAATCGTGATTAGACGTTTGATTTGTTCAACTAAGGTTTGAAGGGATTCGTCTTGATGAGGGGCGATCGCTGTTTGTCCTTCTTGAAATTGCAAAATTTGATTTTCGATTTGCCTTTGAATAGACTCTAATTCAGCTTCGGTTTCG
>JAAUQZ010000010.1 GCA_012033355.1 Leptolyngbyaceae cyanobacterium RM1_406_9
TTCACAAAGCCGACATTCTCAGCCATTGTATGGGCCTTTTTGGTGCCCTCTCGCAGCTTGGTTGCTAAATTACTGGTCATTATTAAAGTCCTACTAATCCCAACATTAAATTTGCCTGCTGGAGTGCCGAAGCTTAACAATGCTAGAAGACAATGTTTAAAAAGCTTCCCAAATTGTTAGAGTAATCTGATTTGATGAGAGTTTCTGTTAAAAATTCTTACGTATATAGCAATCCTCTTTGATTTATGAATAAAGATGATTCGTGAAAGTGCCGCCCTGAGGGCGGGCACTTTCACGAATCATTTAGGATCGCTACATAAAACCCTAGTGGACGTAGCGCCATATCACGTAATGGTGATGTCTCTAAAGTCAGAACTGGCAAGCCGTTCGCGCAAGGTTTGGGTGAGACGGGTTTCCTTCTGATCTTGCCCGTAGAAAAACTGATAGGTAAGGCTACCGTCCTCGCCGACGATAAACTTGGCATCAAATTCTTTGGCTCTCTCATCTAGATAAGATTGGGCGGCTGTTTTAGGCAGGTTGGTGGCGGCAGCAAATTGCATCACAGACAAACATCCACTGTTTTGCTTGAGCAATCGGTAAAAAGTGGCACGCAAACCAACCTGATCGAGACGCGGGTTGTGACGTGATGCACCAACCAGTAGCCAACCTCCTAGAGCGATCGGCGGTAGCCCAAATAGGAATCCTCCCACTAGGCGGGAAGAGCGGGTTTCAGCGTCTTCGGTGATGACACTGTGGGTAAAGGCGATGACGATGGCAGAGCCAGCAGCAAGAAATAGACCTGCCAAAACTTTTTTGGTTTGCATCACTTTAGCCTGGAGCGGGGTCAGAATTGCAGCCTGATTTAGAAGGCTTGAGTTAGAAGACTGAGCGATCGCCAATTTGTTCTCCTGATCTGCCTATTCAAGCGGCTATGCTACAGCCGCGTCAACCGTATCAGGCTTCGCTACTCCACAAATGGGCTAACGAGTGGCTTCTAGCAGGCGAGAGAAGTAGAAACGGGTCTTTGTCATGGCGTTGCGCTGGACTTTCCAGCCGCTTGCTTCCAAACCTTTTACAATGTTGGCTTCTCGATGCAGATAGGCACGAGTTGCTTTGCTGGGGCCAGGGAAAAAGTCGCCAATTTTTTTAGCAGACTGTAGGCAAAGGTTTTGGGGGCAAAGCTGAGGATCAGGCGCGAGTCTGCCAGGCTGCTGAGGTGATCAATCATGGCGATCGCCTTCTCCTGAGGATAGTGAATCAGCACATCCAGGCAAATGACCGTGTGATAGTGACCGCTCAGCGCTTCCAGGTCTTGCACAGCAAACGTGGGATTGTCCGCCTGCCCCAATGCTGTCTCGGCTCTGGTTTGAGCTTCTCCCACCATTTTCTCGGAAATGTCGCTGGCGTAGACCTTTGCGCCTGCTGCTGCCAGCGGAATGCTGAGGCTACCCACGCCACACCCAGCATCACAAACGGTCAGACTTGCTAGATTGCCATCAGCCTGAAGCCATGCCAGCACGGTATCTACGGTCTGTTGATGTCCTTTGCGGATGTCTAGCTGTACTTTGTTGACTTCACCATCACCATAGATCCGCCGCCAGCGGTCAAAGCCTGTGGCGTTAAAGTATTCCTGGACAACGGCTTTGTCGTCCACTGTCTTATTGTTGAGGGTCTTATCGCCAACTGTGTTCATTGAATTCATAAAGTTTTTTGAGCGCAGGCATTAGCCATTTGAACTGGAGCAAACTTTTCTATACTTTATGACGAATGACGAGCGACACATCACAATTTCCCAGCGCTAGCGTTGTTTTTAAGCGATGCGTTACGCTGCGCCAGTTGCATCCTACCCGACTACGAGATCTACAAATATTCAGCAGCTATGCGGAATCGTTGAGGAGCAGTGCGGAATGACTGAGGAGCTAGGCAGAATGACTCAGCAGCATGGCGGAATGACTCAGCAGCTAGGCGGAATGACTTAGCAGCACGGCGGAATGATTGAGGAGCAGGGCGGAATGACTCAGCAGCACGGCGGAATGACTGAGGAGCTATGGTTTAACTGGCGTTGCTGAATGTAGAGATGATTTGCCTGTTCCGGTACCTCCTGTAAGGGCGAACGGCCGTTTGCCCCTACAAGAATTCATCCCTTCAATCAGTTACGCGCCTACTAATGCGATCGCAACTGCTGCTGAAATTCTTCTGCTTGCTTGGCGTTGGGAATTTCGGCGGCGATCGCCTGCACCAACTGCTCTGGCTTTAGATGAGGCGTTTGGGCGAGAATGTCTTCCACAATGTAGTCTGCCATTGGGCCGATGCAGCGGGCTAGCTCAGTGCGGCAACGTTCGACAAACTTAGGGTCGAGGACGGGTAAGGGTTTAGGTGGAGGGATGGGTAATCGCTGCTGCTGGGTGACGTTGCTCACGGGGCGGCTGAAGTGAATCGATGGAGGGGGAATCGGGCTACTTGCTGCACCCGGCGACCCCAGCGCTGTCATTACCTCAGCCGCAGACTGGTAGCGGTCTTTGGGCTTTTCAGACAGCATTTTATTGAGAATATGAGTGAGGCGATCGCCCACCTGCACGTAAGACTGCCAGCACCATTCCAAAGACTCGCGATCGGTTAGGGTGTTAGGCTCCTGACCTGTGAGCAAGACGATCGCTGTCACGCCCAGCGCATACAGGTCACTACAGGGATAGCACTGCCCCATGCGGATTTGCTCTGGGGGCGCGTAGCCCAACTTGCCCACAAAGGAAGCCTGACTTACCGTTGAGTCACCTTCCGCGTAAGCCGCCCAAATTTGATTAACAGCTTGTTTGACTAAGCCAAAGTCGATCAGCATCGGGTGCGTCTGACCGTCGGGCAGCATGACGTTATCGGGTGAAATGTCGCGGTGAACAATGTTTAATCGGTGCAGATACTCCAAAACAGGCAGCAGGTCAGCTAGCCACTGCGTTATCTCGGCTTCGGAAAAGGCGGCTCCCTGGCGCAGCTTTTCCCGCAGGAGGGTGGCGTAGGTTTTGCCGTCAATGTATTCCTGCACCAGAAACAGCCGCCCCTTCTCGGCAAACCAGGCGAGAAAGCGGGGAATTTGCGGATGCTGAATTTCGTAGAGGACTCTGGCTTCTTGCTCAAACAATTGGCGTGATTTTTGCACCGTGTAGTCGGCGCGGCTGGCTGGCACAAATTCCTTCAGCACGCACAAATCACCAAACCGCTGCATATCTGAGGCTAAATAGGTGCGCCCAAAGCCACCCCGCCCCAAAACTCGGTGAATCTGATAGCGACCGTCGATGATGGTATCCAGCAGCGTTTCCTCGGTGGCAAACCCGATCGGGTTGAAGGGAGCCGAATCTGAGGAACTGACGGCATGAGGGTCTAAGTCACGGGCTGGTAAAATCTGGTAGGCAGGAACGGGCTGCTGAATATTCTTCAGTTTTAGTGGGCCAGCATAGACCGCTTCCATCTCCAGTCGATCTTTTACTACGTCGTAAACGGTTTGAGAGATGCAGATGCCGCCAGGTTTTGCCTCGGTTTGCAGGCGGGCGGCGATGTTAACCCCGTTGCCCATCACGTCGGTTTCACTAAAAAATACGTCGCCCAGGTGAATCCCAACGCGGTGAATCAGCACATCTTCGGGCGATCGCCCGTCTGCCTGGTCAGCAATCGTAGTCTGAATTTCGATCGCACAGGCGACCGCCTGAACTGCGCTGACGAAATACATCAGCAAGCCGTCTCCGGTAGACTTCAGCACTTGCCCTTCAGTACTTTGGCAGATTTGCCGCATCATCTGAAGGTCACGCTGAATCAGCGTTAGCGTGTGTTCTTCATCGCTGGACATCCGAGCGCTAAACCAACGCTATCGGTAATCACAATAGCGGCTAGAGCGCGGTTTCCTCGTTTCAACAGTGGAGCTTGGCTGTCCATACGGGCAACTGTGGCTGGTGGGTTGGACTGTTGACGCTGCTGGTAATGGATTGATCGCCCGATTCAGTAAATCTAAGCAACAGAGTCTTGCACCCGTCTGCCTCTAGTGTAATCTTGTCTGAAAAACACCAAAAAATCAAAGTCAGTACAAACGTCAGCACATCTCAATCTGCTCTAGCCCCGATCGCCACGCCCCTTTAGACTTGTTCTAGTGAATTAATATCGCGAGGGAAATCAGGTCAGATGCGAATTCTGTTTGTTGCAGCGGAAGCAGCGCCACTTGCCAAAGTCGGCGGCATGGGAGACGTAGTTGGGGCCTTGCCCAAAGTCCTAAAAGCAATGGGGCACGATGTCCGCATCTTCATGCCCTACTATGGCTTCATGCCTGACAAGATTGAGATTCCTCCAGATCCGGTCTGGTCAGGATCAGCAATGTTTGAGGGCTTCGATGTCTATGAGGCTACCTTACCTGGCTCAGATATACCGCTTTACCTGTTTGGGCACCTTGCTTTTGCAGGACGCAACATCTACGGTGGCGAAAACGAAGACTGGCGGTTTACCCTGTTTGCCAACGGTGCGGCTGAGTTTGCCTGGAACTACTGGAAACCTCAATTAATTCACTGCCACGACTGGCATACGGGCATGATTCCGGTGTGGATGCACCAGTCGCCCGACATCAGTACGGTCTACACCATTCACAATCTGGCCTATCAAGGGCCGTGGCGCTGGAAGCTAGAGCGCATGACCTGGTGCCCCTGGTATATGCAAGGACACAACACAATGGCGGCGGCCGTGCAGTTTGCCGATGTCGTGCATACCGTTTCGCCGACCTATGCCCAGCAGATTCAAACGCCTGCCTATGGTGAAACGCTGGAAGGTTTGCTTTCCTTTATCAGCGGCAAGCTGGTTGGCATTCTCAACGGCATTGATACAAAAGTGTATGACCCCACTGTAGATAAGCATCTCGCCAAAACTTTCACAGCAGAGACTATAGATAACCGCAAAGCAAACAAAATTGCGCTTCAAGAAGAAGTTGGCTTAGAGGTTAATTCTGGAGCCTTCCTGATTGGCATGGTGTCGCGTCTGGTCGAGCAAAAAGGGCTGGATCTGGTGATTCAAATGCTCGATCGGTTTATGGCTTATACCAATGCTCAGTTGGTTGTTTTGGGAACGGGCGATCGCTACTACGAAACCCAACTCTGGCAAATTGCCTCCCGCTTTCCCGGTCGGATGTCTGCCTACCTGCTCTACAACGATGCCCTGGCCAGACGGATTTACGCAGGCACCGATGCTTTCCTCATGCCATCCCGATTTGAACCCTGCGGCATTAGCCAAATGCTGGCTTTGCGCTACGGCTCTGTTCCGATCGTGCGGCGCACGGGCGGCTTAGTCGATACCGTTGAGCATCACGTTCCAGCAACGGGAACCGGAACCGGGTATTGTTTCGATCGCTACGAGCCTTTGGACCTGTACACCTGCCTGGTGAGAGCCTGGGAAGGCTTCCAGTTCAAGCCACAGTGGAAAGAGTTACAAAAACGCGGCATGAGCCAGGATTTTAGCTGGGAGAAATACGCCAAAGAATACGTCAAGATTTACCACCGAGCAGCAAGTTTACCCGAAGAAGAACCCATCGAAAAACAGCCAAAACTGGTGGGTTAAGTCGCTCTATCCCCGCCAACTCATCTGACTTTGGCTCAAAGCTGAGGCAACGGCTTGCCGCTGGTCACGACGAGTAATCCAGCGATGGTATGTGCGATTGTGAATTGCAACGGAGTGCCCCATCATTTGGGCGGCGACGGTATCGGGCAAGCCAAAGTGAATCGTTCTCACCGCCCAGGCATGACGCAGATCGTAGGGCGAAAAGGGCAATCCGTAGCGGCGAAATTGGGTAGTCACCTGCTGCCCAATTTTCTGTGGGGTGGTTTGATTTAAGTCTGTGTTAACCTGCGGCAGGCGCACCTCTCGCAAGTTAAACTGCTCCACCCATTCCGGGTAGAACGGCCAAACTTCGTGCTGTCCTGTTTTGGTTGTCGGTGAGACTTCCACCGTCGCTTCGAGATTGCCCTGTTCTAGCGCAGTGTAGTCACAGAAGAAAACTTCGTGATTTCTCAGCCCGTAGGTAGCCATGATGCCATAGACAAATCGCCAGTTGGGGTTGGGAATCTGGGCGATCGCCTCTACAATTTCCTCGTCTGAAGGCAACCGCCGCATCTGAGTCCGGCTGGGGCTATAGGTTCCCCATAAAGTTTTAAGCGAGGTGGGCAACTCCAAATTGAGAAATTCGGCTAGAGCATTCAGCGCAGTACAGCAAACCTGACGGCTGCGAGAATTGTTCGGCATGGACTGCACCGTTGCGTAGATAGCTTCGGTCAGGGTGAAGTTACGAGTTTGGGCGATCGCTCCCAACTTATTCAGATAGGGCGCGTAGGCCTTCTTCCAGGTGGTTTTCACCGACGCTAAATCAGCGCTGCAAGAATTTGCCAGAAAATGCTGCTCAAAAGCATCTAGCTTCTCAGCTAAATCCATCTGATGGAGCCGCCCACCGCCCGCTAGGGGTAAGTAATCGCGCCAGTCAAACGTATTTTGAATTAACTGAGCAGCAACCACTTTGGCAGTTTGCTCCGCTTGCTTTAGCCCTGCCGCTGTTGCTGGAATATCCAAACTGAGGCGCTGCTGGTGCGATCGCAAGCGATCGCTTCCCGGTCGTGGCGGCAATGTCCCCCGCAGGCTCAGTTTTTGTCCCCGACGTTCAACCTGTAGCCCCAGCCGAGCCGCCTTCAGGCGTTGATTAAGCTGAACAATTCGAGCATCGATCGCAGTTGGGTCAGTCATAGCAACGAATCCAGTCAAAACGGAAGTTTGAACTTGCGTGTCAACAGGTGTCCAGTCTTCAATAAGAACTTAAGATATAGCAATACTCTGGGATTTGTGAAAAAAATGATTCGTGAAGGTGCCCACCTTCACGAATCATTTAGGATCGCTACAGCAAGTAGTACATCGCTGTCAAACTAAAACTGTTAGGTTAATCAAGTTAAATCTATCGATTAGATTTGTGATTAGAGCGAGTCAGTGGGTTTCATTGTTAAAATCAGTAACAAATATTAAAACGTTGGGGAAGCTGTAACCGTTATGGGGCGTGTTGGGGTTTTACTGCTTAACTTAGGTGGTCCAGACCAGTTGGAGGATGTCCGTCCTTTCCTATTTAATCTGTTTTCTGACCCGGAGATCATTCGACTGCCGTTCCCCTGGTTACAGAAACCTTTGGCATGGCTAATTTCCACTAGCCGAGCCAAGAAGTCTCAGGAAAACTACAAGCAGATTGGTGGCGGCTCTCCCCTACGCCGAATCACTGAGGAGCAAGCACAGGCGCTTCAGGCTTCGTTGCAGGCGAAAGGACAGGATGCTCAGGTTTACATTGGGATGCGCTACTGGTATCCCTTTACCGAAGAGGCGATCGCCCGAATAAAGCGCGATCGCATTGAGAAGCTCGTGATTCTACCGCTCTATCCACAATTTTCTATTAGCACCAGCGGCTCTAGCTTCCGGCTGCTAGAAGCGCTCTGGAAAGAAGATCCTGCCCTGGATCGGGTAGAGCATACCGTGATTACCTCCTGGTATGACCGACCCGGATATCTCAGGGCAATGGCGCAACTGATCGCTGGAGAACTGGATAAATTTCCCAATCCTGACGAGGTGCATATTTTCTTCAGCGCTCACGGCGTTCCGGTCAGCTATGTGGAAGAGGCGGGCGATCCCTACCAGCGGGAAATTGAGGAATGCACGGCTTTAATTATGCAAACCCTCAATCGCCCTAACCCTCACACGTTGGCCTACCAAAGCCGAGTTGGCCCAGTGGAGTGGTTGAAGCCCTACACCGAAGATGCGATCGCTGAACTCGCCGCCGAAGGCGTACAAAACCTGCTCGTCGTGCCGATTAGCTTTGTCTCAGAACACATTGAGACCCTGCAAGAAATTGACATGGAGTATCGGGAAGTAGCAGAAGAAGCAGGGATTCACGAATTTCATCGAGTTCCCGCCCTCAACACCCATCCGGTTTTCATTGAAGACCTGGCTGACATGGTGGCAGACGCGCTGAACTCGCCCAGCGTCAATCTCTCTGAGGTCATGCGTCCTGAAAAGGGCACCAAACTCTACCCTCAAGAGCGCTGGGAATGGGGCATGACGACCGCCGCTGAAGTCTGGAATGGTCGGCTAGCCATGCTGGGATTTCTCGCCCTGCTCATTGAGCTAATCAGCGGTCATGGCCCATTACACTTCGTCGGTCTGCTCTAGCAGACCTGGGCTTAAACTTGCAAACCTTTGTGGGGTAAACGTTTCGCTTATAATGTGAGTGAGACGTTTACCTTATACTGGTTTGTCATGGCGCTGCTGCGGACGCAATGAATTTCCTGGCAGCTTCAAGGTCTGAAGACTTGTAGAAGACGCAATGAGAAGGGGTTTAGTCCCCCCATTTCGCTTCTAATCTAGATTTCATCCTTCATCCCTCATCCCTCACCCTTTCACTTTATGGCTAGAGATGCCTTAACAGGCTGGTTACGTCAAGCCTATAGAATTGCTCAGCTTTCGGTTCAATCCAATATTCCTCCAGCAGAAGTTCAGGGACTTCTAGAAGAGCGGGTGTCGCGGCGGCAGGTGCTACACGGGGGAATAGCGATCGCCACTACCCTCGCAATCAACCCCTCCAAGCAACTTCAATCATTCCAGACTTTCCCTAACAGATCTGCCAGCGGCTCAGACTCAGCCGTACTCATTGTTGGAGCAGGAATTGCAGGGTTAACCGCCGCCTACCATTTGCGGCAGGCAGGCGTTGCGGTTGATGTGGTGGAGGCAACCCATCGAGTCGGCGGACGGATGCGGAGTATCGCCAATGCCTCAGGAATTCCTACCGCGATTGAATTGGGTGGCGAATTTTTGGACACGGGGCACACCCATTTGCGATCGCTAGCAGAAACTCTGGGACTCGAAATCATTGACCTGGAGTCCGCCGATGTTGGACTGAGGCTAGGCACCCTGTTCTTTGAAGGCAACAAGCTAGATCTGAAGGCTGTGACTGAGGATTTTTTGCCCCTAGCAAAGCAAATCGAACAGGATTTGGAATCTTTGAAAGGCTGGGATTTGACCTACCGATCGCCCACTCCTGAGGCGATGCGACTCGACCAAACTTCGCTAGCAGATTACCTCGACGCTGCGCCCATCAGCCCAACCTTGAATAAGCTATTGCGGATTGCTTATACCGCCGAACATGGACGCAATCCAGAAGATCAGTCCTGTCTCAATCTGCTATTTATGATTGGCACCAAAGCTGGACTGTGGCAAGTTTACGGGGTCAGCGACGAACGCTATCACGTTGCAGGCGGAAACGAGCAGATTCCTCAACGGTTGGCGCAAACAGTCAATAACTCCATCGAAACTGGAACAGTCTTAGAATCTCTCCGCGGTACGTCAGCGATCGCTATCAGGTTGGGTTGCGTCAGGGACAAAACAGCTTTGAGCGCATCTACGAGCATATTGTGCTGACCGTGCCCTTTACGGTGCTGCGACACATTGATTTAAGGGTAGACTTGCCGCCTACCAAGCGTTTAGCCATTGACCAACTGGGCTATGGCACGGGCACCAAGCTGATTGCGCCCTTCCGAGAACGCATCTGGCGCACCCGCTACCACTCTACAGCAGCCGTTTTCACCGATCTGCCTTTCCAGAGTGCCTGGGAAAGTACCCGCTATGCACCTGGAGAAAAAGCCTGGTTAGCCAGCCTAACCGGGGGCGATCGCGGTCTAGCACTGGGCAGCGGCTCCCCCGAATCTCACGCCTGGGCCATGACCTCCGAGCTAGAAGCAATCTTCCCTGGCATCAGCCAAGTGAAACAGGGACGCGCCCTTCGCGCCTTTTGGACAGGGGAACCCTATCAGCGAGGCTCCTATTCTTGCTACCTGGTCGGGCAATGGACCCAGTTTGGCGGAGTCGAATCTGAACGAGTCGGCAATCTCTGGTTTGCCGGAGAACATTGCTCACCCGGAGCTAAAGGCTACATGGAAGGCGGTTGTGAAACAGGCCGAGCAGTAGCAGCCAGCATTTTGACTCGCCGCGAGGACAGCTATAGTTGAAGAACTCCCTGTTTCTCTAAAGAACAGCATCTTTGAAAGAGCAGCGGGTCGCAACGGAAGAATTGCAGTTTCAAAATAGCAACTCCGTAGACCTGGACGAACTTTATTGAAAATTACGATGAATCTACCCACTGGGATTACTGTCTCTCGTCTACTAGGGGTGCCGCTGTTGCTGTATCTGCTGTATCAGCCTACCGAGCAGACTCGCTGGATCGGGGTAGCAGTTTTTCTGGTAGCCGCAGGAACAGACTGGCTTGATGGCTATCTGGCGCGTCGGCTCAATCAGGTGACAGACCTGGGTAAGTTTTTAGACCCGCTGGTAGACAAACTGCTGGTGCTGGCTCCGCTGTTGGCGCTGATTGAGTTGGGTCAGGTACCTGCTTGGGGTGTCTTTCTAATTTTGGCGAGAGAGCTGACAGTCGCTGGATGGCGAGTTAGCCAAACTACCATTCTGGAGCAAACATCTGGGGCAAACTGAAGACGGTCAGCCAAATTGTGGCGATCGCCCTCCTGATTGCTCCTTTACCTATCAACTGGACGACCCCTTCGCTCGTTGCCTTTTGGCTCTCAGTGCTGCTTACCTGGATATCTGGCGCAATCTACCTCATCCCCCGACCTGCAACCGTAGAGGGATAAGGACCAACTTCATCCCTCATTTTTTATTCAGTCAAATATAGCGGTAGCCATACTGATTAGGACGTTTTGGTGGCGCGGCTCCGCCGCGCCACCAAAACGTCCTTGTCCTAACCTGGTTGACTACAGCTATACTACATTTCTCACGCCCTACGCTTTAACCTGCACAATTCGCCATGCCTGTTCGATCGCCCGCTCAGAAAAACCCAACTCTACTAAAAGCTGCTTTGCTTGAGCCAGCGTCATGTTTTGAGTTGCTAAGGGGTGCGATCGCGCTGTCACCCTGGCCCATTCCTGTAGCTCAGGTGAGAGAATTTGAGCCTGAGAATTGCCAGACAGCACACTAGAAAACTTTCGGCGATCGGGGGTTGCTGCTAGCAAAATGAGCAAACATTGAAGCACTTCTCTTTGCGCTGGAGTCAGCTTCAAATCAGAGGAAAGCGGCACCTCTACACCTGTATTTTCTAACGGTGTTCTGTTCAATACATCGAGTTGCAGAGAATCTACGGTGTCTACGGGATCTCGCTGCGGCTTGCGGGTTGCCAGACCGCCCGCAAAGCCACCCAAAACCATGCCCATCCACAGTCCAGTAAAGCTGCCCTGCCACGCGGCTCCAGGCATAACCCAGGCTTCACAGACGTTTCGTAAGCCCCAGGGTTGAGTTTGACAGCGCTGGGTTTGGGCACTGACGCTCAACTGCCCACCCACCAAAAAGCCAAACGCCCCCGAAGCCAGAGCCACAAAAGTACAGATCAAAGTTCGCTGAGTTGGCAGCACTTTTTTGCTCCTGATTGGCAATCGGTGATGGGTCACTCATCACCAATGACCAGTGACCCATTACCTATTATCCGTAACGACTAATTTTCCTCAGCCTGTGTTTCTCATGCCAGCGGCAATGCCGTTGATGGTAAGCAGTGCGCCGCGCAGCAGTTCGCCCCGGCTGTAGCGAGAGCGAATGACTCCCGAAGCGGCATGGGTTTTATGCTGGCGCAGGCGCTTAAGGAGGGAGACTTGCAGAAATCCTAGCGGGACGATGGTGCCGTTGCGAAGCTGAACCGATCGCTGAAGTTCAGGGTCGCCGTCCAGCAGGCGCTTGTGCCCGGTAATCGTTAGAACCAGATCGCGGGTGAGGTGAAACTCGGCGGCGATTTGCTCAAAGACCTGATGGAAGCGATCGCGATCTTCGGGATGAGTCAACTCACGCACGTAATGACTAGCAATCTGTAAATCTACTTTAGAGAGCGTCATCTCACACTTGGAGATCACCATTTTGAAGAATGGCCACTTGTAGTAGAAATAGCGCAACAGCTTCAGGTTTTCCTCTGGTTCTTCTTCTAAAAAAGATTGAATGGCAGTGCCTACGCCATACCAGGAGGGCAGCAGGAAACGGGTTTGCGTCCAGCTAAACACCCAGGGAATTGCCCGCAGACTAGACAAATCCTTTTTACCGCCGCGTCGAGCCGGGCGAGAACTGATTTGCAGTTGGCTGATTTCCTCGATCGGCGTGACCTGATGGAAGAAGTCGATGAAGTCCGGCTGTTCGTAGATTAAATTGCGGTAATGGGAACGCGATCGCGCCGCAATTTCTTCCATGATTTCGTGCCAGGGCTGAATGTCGTCAAACCCATTTCGCAACACGCTAGCCTGAATCACCGCAGTCACGATCGTCTCCAGGTTATACAGCGCCAACTCTGGCAGGTTGTACTTAGAAGCCAGCACCTCACCTTGCTCAGTGATCTTGATCCGTCCGTCAATACTGCGTCCGGGCTGGGCCAAGATCGCTTCATAGGCTGGGCCCCCACCGCGACCCACCGAGCCGCCCCGTCCGTGAAAGATCCGAAGGGAAATGTTGTAGCGCTCAGCCACTTGCTGCAATGCCTGCTGCGCCTTGTGAATTTCCCAATTGCTGCTAAGAAAGCCTGAATCTTTGTTGCTGTCAGAATAGCCCAGCATCACTTCTTGCAGCGATGGCAAATGAGCCAGCGGGACTGAATTTCCTTCATCCTTCATCCCTCCGTTCTCATCTTTCTCCCTGTAGCCGCCCGACAAGTAGTCACGATACAGCGGCAGTTCAAACAGATGTTGCATCACGCCAGGGGCCCGCTGCAAATCTTCGACGGTCTCAAATAGCGGCACGACCTGAAGACTACCTACACCCGTAGAAGGATCATAGAGTCCAGCTTCTTTGGCTAGCAGCAGCACCTCCAGCAAATCGCTGACGTGGTGACTCATGCTGATCACATAGGTTTGGCAAATTTCCGCACCAAACTCTTGATGCAGCTTTCGCACCATGCGGAAGGTTTTGATCGTTTCGCAAGTTTTTTCGGAGAAGGGCAGTTCGCTAGGGATTAGAGGGCGACGGGTTTGCAGTTCGGTGGAGAGCCAGAGCGATCGCTCCTCCTCTGACAACTCGTTATAAGCGCGAGGCAAAATTTGCAGATAGTTAACAATCTCGTCAAGTGCATCTGAATGACGGGAGCTTTCCTGGCGAATGTCCAGGTAAGCCAGGTTAAAGCCATAAATTTCTACCTGACAGATCAAGTTTTCCAAATCTTTGCAGCTTAGCCCTGTCTCCTCCAGGTTGCGCTGGATGAGCCGCAGCTCTGCCAAAAAGTCTGTGCCAGCCCGGTAAATGGCAGCGGGGTTGATTTCCGGAATTTCATCCTGGAAACAGTCGCCCTTATAAAGCTGAAGGCTGCGATCGCGGGTATTCTCCAACCGCTTCTGAATGTAAGCCAACTTCAGCCGATAGGGTTCCTGCCGATAGCGAATCGCCAGCGCATCATACACTTCTGGCATCTGCACCTGGTCTTGCTCCAGTGACTCCAATAAATCTGGCAAAACATCGCTCCAGTGTAGCGACAGGCTCAGCAGATTCGTCAACTGTTTGACCGAATGAACATACTTCTCTAGCACCAGATTTCGCTGGTAGCAGGCCGTCTTCCAGGTAATTTGCGGCGTAACAGAAGGATTCCCATCCCGGTCAGAGCCAACCCAGGAGCCAAATTTGCAGAAGTTGTAGCTGGGTGGTCGCAGACGCGGAAAGGTGGTGTGCAGCGCATGGCGAAACCGTCGATAAAGCTGTGGAATCGCGTCAAACAGCACTTCCTGAAAATAGTGCAGCGTGTAGTCAACCTCGTCTAGCACGGTTGGCTTGAACTGGTGCAACTCATCGGTGCGCCACCAGAGGCGGATTTCTTCGGTTAGCTGTTCGCGCAGCGTCAGCGCTTCCCAGGAAGAAGCCACCCCAAATGCCTGTAGTCCTTCTTCTGCCTGGTCAAGCTGACGCAAAATCTTGGCGATACGTCGCTGTTTGTCGCGAATTGTGTGACGCACAATTTCGGTCGGGTGAGCCGTGAAAACCAGCCGAATGTCTAAGTTGTCGATCAGTCGCTGAATTTGCTGAGGCGGGACGTTCAAATGGCGCAATTTAGGAAATAGCCCCTGAAGGCTGGCCGATTCTCGCCGTGAGGAGACTTCTTGCAGGCTCTTCTCCAACAAATCTGCCTGGGGACCACCGCTTCTGGTGTCATCGGTTTGCGGCAGCAAAGAAGATTCGGCAGCAAAGCCCGGAATCGGCTCTCTATTGCCGCTGGCGTTTTCGTAGGCGGCTCGATATTGCTGCTGCTGTCCGCGCTGTTCGTAGTGCTGCTCGACAATGTTGATTAACTGAAAGTAGAGGGCAAAGGCGCGAGCGGCTCGGATTGCCTCATTCAGGTCGAGCTTTTCGACCACTTTTAGGGCTTCAGATTCAGCGGACTCTGGGGCTTGACCTTCGGGAGAACACATATCCCGCAGTTGGCGCAGCAAATCTACAAGCTGTTGACCGCATTCCTGCAAGAGGACGGACTCCCACAAATCTTCAACGACTTTAAGACGATGACGAAGAAATAAATCTGAAGTAGAGGTCAGCGCGATCGCCTGCTCTGCTTTAGATTCTGTTGCTGTGCCGGAACTAAAAGCGTCATCGGATGAGTGAAGCGTGGAACTCATAGTCTGTCCTGGCAAGAATACTCGATAATTCTATGGGTTTTAGCGGGATAAATTCTAGTTCTTTGACTTAATCGAAAAACTTAAGCGATTTCTTGAAATAAGTTAATCCTAAATTTTGGGAATTCAATTCGCTAGGTTGCTTTAGCAATGGTGAATTGGGTGATAGCAGAATATTTTTCCGGCTATAGCAGTGGCGGCTAAAGCAGTGTGAGCTACGGCAATATTCACCGATCGCAGATTTAGACTTCTGTTACATCTACGTCAGATTTATTCGCGGTCGTGGAAAAATCAAGCACGGGAAGGCGATCGCCCCGAAATACTTCTTCACTGGCCAGCCCTAAATCCTGCATTAAGTCAGCCAATGCTTTACTGGCTAGTAGACCGACTAGTAAAGGCGCTGTCGCTAAACCAAGTAGAAGTTCTGAGGAAATTTTGAGATTTAACATCATGATCTAAGCCGAATGTTTTGTCAGAGGAATGTGTCAGAAAAAGAGTGGCAGGCGATCGCTACAGGTATTTTATTTTCTGGAAATCTCTTTAACTGAGATGCCATGCCCCAGTTTTGGCTGATTTAACCCAACGTTGACTAGACTGGTTTGACCAACTTGACTCAACTGTGCTAGTAAACCTGTGCCACTAAACCTGATGCAATTAAACCTATGCTAAAACATTGCTAGAGGTTGAAGAATCACAAATTGTAGCGCAGCTTATACCAAAGATAGGATTTACACGAATACGAAGAAGAGCTAAGCGATCGCCACGCCAACAGGGGGCTAAGCCCCTTGTATTATGAGGGTTCGTTCTATACGAGCTTAAATTGGATTGGTATTGAGTTGATTCTTTAGTGCGAAACTGACGGATTGATCGCCGTAAGAGTATGCTATCCCTGAGAGCAAGATTGTTAGAAGATTTGAATCAGGTAAGACGAGTAAGACTGGAGTTCTGATGGCACATCCGGTAAACGCATCTCGTTCAAAAGGGCGATCGCCCCTGGCTCAATGGTTTCATCAGACGATTGAGCTATCAGTGCGGACTCAGTTTCGGCTACGGGGCAACAGTCTCTACATTCTCTGTGAAGGATTGCCCCAGGCTGAACGAACAGATGCCCTGATTCGGGTGGTCGAGTCGCTCAAGCACACCGATTTGAACAAGCTTGTTCCGGCTGATCAGCCACAAATTTATCAGGTTTCGCTAGATGGTCGAGTTTCAGGACAAAATCGCCCTGAATGGACGTTTACCATCCATCTAAACCAGCTTGACCACCATTTAGACGCACTGCTAGCAGAAAAACACCCCCCTGCTCCAGAAGTAAGCCCTCCAGAAGAAAGTCCTCTGGCTCAAACGCTCCCACCAGAGGCACCTTCTACCGCCGCTCCGGAGTTTCCGGACGTGTCGAGCCAGTTTGCTCAGGTGGCTCCGCGCCCCTCTCCAGTTGCGAAATCTAGTCTGGAATCTTCCAATGCACCAGGTTTGGAAATAGCGAGGCGGGCTTCGACTGTTCTAAAGCCGACCACTCGTGCGGTAAGGCGATCGGCGATCGCCGTCTCAAATCGCAGTTTGGCCAAGAAAGGGCAGCCCGATGCGATCGCCCGCTACTTAAGCGAAACCCTCAGCGCTCAGGGCGTTGCGGTCAAAGTTCACGTTAAAGCCAGCCCTTATTCTAGCCGTGCCGCCAGTCCCGTTCCTGCGGCGGTGACAGCGATTCCGGCTCACCACACTCAGCGGCTCTGGATTACCTGTGAAGCAGCCTACAGCCCCTCTCCTTCCCTGATTGCTGAACCGATCGCCAAACTGCTGCGAGACTTACAGCTAGAAGGATATCGGGATGCGCTGACAAACATTCAGGTGCAGGGTGAATCTAAGCCAGATTGGGTCTTGCGCGTAGACCTTACCCCACCCGAAGAAATGCTGCGCGAGTGGGCGCGGTGGGGAGACCTTGAGGCAATTACCCGGCTGATTAACCGGGCACTGGCAGAGTTAAACATTCAGGTCGCGACGGCTTCGCTGAAAGAGGCAACGCTGCATTTGTCGTTTAGCTATTCCAAGAAGTCTCAAACGGCAGTGGGTCAAGCCGCTCCCAGCCAGGAAGCAGTCAATTCCACCGTTGCGCCGCTGCTAGCAACCCTGGCTCCCCAGGGCATTCATGCGGCGACGGTTTACGGTCAGGTGCCTGAGCAGGAGGCTCCCGCCTGGGTGAATTGGCTGAATCTACCTGCGGCTGAGCATTCGGCCCTGTCTAGCTCGACGCTTGATTTGGTGAAGCAAGGCGATCGCCCTGCCCTTGCTTTCTTGCTCAGCCGCTTGCTCAACCCCAACTTAGACCAGCAGTTGGCGACGGGTGGCACTCGGCTTCAGGTTTTGCTCAAGCAAGATTTGCTGCACATCATGGCTGATGCCCCCGTTTGCCCCCAGCAGCGCCAAGTTGGCCCGGCGATCGCCCGTTTCCTGCGTCCGTTAGAAATTCCCAGCGTAACCGGAGTGCGCGTCTATGGGCGGCGATCAGGACAAAAGCGACCCCGCTGGAGCTATGGAGCCGACTTTAATCTGCGCGATCGCCTCGTACCTGAAGCGGCTCCAGATTTCGCTGCAACTGACGCTTATGTGGGCGACCTGATCACCCGCTCCGGCGACCTGATCATCCGTCCAGACCTGACCCCGACAGACCTTCAAACCGCCTGGATAAAGCTGCGTCAGGGAGCCATTCACAGCATTCAGCAGACACTTCTGCGCTCTCAGTTTTTCATTCCTCAAGAGGGGGCAGCGCTGCATGATGCCAGCCCAACTCGCCAAATTGGAATTGCGCTAGTTTGGGGAGCCGTAGGTTTGCTGCTCATGGTGCAGGCTGACTGGATGCTAGGACGAACCCTGCAATCGACTCCTGCGGCAGTGGTGGAAAGGCCACCAGAATTGCTTGAGCCGCCCGCTTCCCCATCTCCTGCTGCCGCTCCTCCTACACCTGATTTGCCAACTGTAGCCGTTGACGCGCAGCCAAACACCGCAGAACCTTTACCAGAAGCGGATCAGGCTGCTCAGGATATTTTTGATAACTCCAGTTTCGTCAGCGCAGCGACCGAAAATGCCGCCCCTGCTTCAGCCGATGCACCCAGCACCCAACCGACTGACTTGCCCAGCAGCGATCCGGCTCCGTTAATCAGTCCAGACCTGGCGCTGACTTTCGCGGACGGTTCCCCCTACCCCACTTTCAATAGCCAGCAGTTTGACCAAAAGATTGCGCTCTATCATCAGCGTTTGGTCGAATCAGGCCCGCCCGATGTACTGATTGTGGGCAGTTCCAGGGCACTGCGGGGAATTGACCCCGAAGAATTGCGGCGATCGCTTGCAGAACTCGGCTACTCTGACGTAGAAGTGTTTAACTTTGGCGTAAACGGCGCAACTGCACAAGTCGTTAACCTGATTCTTCAGCAAGTGCTGACCCCAGATCAACTGCCCAAACTGCTGCTGTGGGCAGATGGCGCTCGTGCTTTTAATAGCGGCGGCGTTGATGTCACCTATGACGGCATCATCACCTCAGAGGGCTATCGCCAACTGTTAAACGGCGCTTTGCCCAGTCCCACCTCCAGCAGCTATCGATTTGCTGGCAGCAGAAGCGGCACCGCACCTCAGGCGGGTGGCATTGCCACAACTCTAACCGCCAACTATCAGTCCTTTGACCGCTGGCTTAGCCAAAGAGTGGGAGCCGTTTCGACGGTCTATCAAGAGCGCGATCGCCTCAAGTCTCTCTTTCAACAGCAAGTCAGCGCCCTCTTACCAGAAACCGAATCTGCGCCAGCCATTGGAGTGATGACCGAAACCGAACCCCTGGGCGGAGAGCAGCAAGGCAACCCCCAACCTGCCACCGATCCTCAAAGCCTGATGGATTTCGACGGTTTCCTGCCGCTCTCAGTTCGGTTTAACCCAGCCACCTACTATCAGGAATATGCCAGAGTTCCTGGTGACTACGATAGCGATTATGAGTCTTTTAGAATTGCAGGCAATCAGGCAGAAGCCCTGCAATCTCTGCTGCAATTCACCCAATCGCGCAAGATTCCTATCGTCTTTGTGAACTTACCGCTAACTCAGGAATACCTCGACCCGGTGCGGGCAGGCTATGAGCAAGAATTCAAGCAATATATGCTAGAACTGTCCGTGTCCCAGCCCGGATTCATCTTCAAAGACCTGGGGCAACTTTGGCTCGACCAGCACGATTACTTCTCCGACCCCAGCCACCTCAACCGCTATGGGGCTTACGAAATCTCTAATCGGCTTGCCCAAGACCCGCTGATTCCCTGGGCAAATCCTGCCCAAGCACTGGAGTAATTTCTTTAATTTGCTGACAGCGGCACTCACACCAAAACGTCTCAGTCAAGGCGCGTAGCACCATATCATTGACCCTACAGCGATGCTTTTGGGTCGGTTTGTGGCACCCTAGACGGCAAAGGTGTTCTCGTCGCGTATCTTTTGTGACTGGTTCTTCGTCCTTCGTCCTTTGTCATTAGTGGTATGAGTGAAGTTCAGCAGACTGAACCATCCGGGCAGCAGCCAGCAATTGAGCAGTGGCGCTGCTCAAATCCCCTCCAGGAGGCGGCGATGCATCAGGAGGCTAGGTTTCGATCGCTGATTGCCAATATTCCGGGGGCTGTCTTTCGCTGTGTGCAAGAGCCAAACTGGAAGACAGAATTTATCAGCGATGTGATTGAGGAAATTTCTGGCTACCCCGCCTCCGACTTTGTAGATGATCGAGTGCGATCGTTTGCCAGTATTGAACACGCTGAAGACACTCCCCGCATCCATCAACTGGTGCAGCAAAGCTTACAGCAGCGACAGCCCTATTCGGTTGAATACCGGATTATTCGAGCAAACGGTGAGATTCGCTGGGTCTATGAGAAGGGGCAGGGAGTCTGGGATGGAGCGGGAAATCTGCTATGGCTAGACGGCATCATTTTTGACGTTTCTGAATTAAAACAAGCAGAAGAAGAACTAATTCTGAAGAATGCGGCGCTAGAGCAGGCAAGGTGGGAAGCCGAAACCGCAAACCGAGCAAAAAGTGATTTTCTCGCCACCATGAGTCATGAAATTCGCACGCCAATGAATGCTGTGATTGGCATGGCTGAACTGTTGCTGCACACAAATCCAACACCGCAACAGCAAGATTTTATTGCCACTATTCGCAATAGTGGTGAAGCGTTACTGAGTATTATCAATGACATTCTCGATTTTTCTAAAATTGAGTCTGCCAAGCTCGATTTGGAGGAAAATCCGTTTAACTTACGAACCTGCATTGAGAGTGCGCTGAATCTGCTGGCTCCTAAGGCGATTGAAAAAGGTTTGGAACTAGCCTACCTGATCGATCCTCAGGTGCCTGAGGTCGTAGTTAGCGATATGACGCGGATACGCCAAATTTTGGTGAATCTATTGAGCAATGCGGTTAAGTTTACGGAACAAGGAGAGGTAACTGTCTCGGTAGTGGCTCGTCCTCTGCCGGATAGGGCGATCGCAGCCGATGATTCGACCCTATCGACTTATGCTCTCCGCTTTGCTGTGAAGGACACGGGCATTGGCATTCCTTCGGATCGGTTAGCTCGTCTGTTTAAGCCATTTAGCCAGATTGATTCTTCGATTAGTCGCACCCATGGCGGCACGGGATTGGGGTTGACGATTAGCCAGCGCTTGAGCGAGCTAATGGGCGGCAGGATTTGGGTAGACAGTACGTTGGGCAGTGGTTCTACGTTCTATTGTGCAGTTCGGGTGAAGGCGATCGCCCCTACTCCCACGCAGCAAACGCCCTCCCTGCCTTTATCCCAAAAGCGGCTGCTGATTGTCGAAGATCATGCAACAAATCGGCAAAATTTGACCTTCCAGGCAAAATCTTGGGGGATGACGGTTTGTGCCGTTGCGTCTGAGTCAGAGGTTCTAGCTTTGCTGAATCAGGGAGAACAGTTTGATGCGGCGATTTTAGACGGTCAACTGCCAGGAACAGACAGTTTGACACTTGCCAGCGCAATATACCAGCAGTCTCAAAGCCGGATACCGCTGCTGTTGATGACGGTAAATAAAATGCCAATAGAGGAATGGCAAACAACCGTTATTGCGGCTGTTCTCAGCAAGCCGATTCAGCAAGCTCAGCTTCATCAAGCCCTAATCAAGGTTCTGGCTCAGCCGACTGATCAGCCTGAGCCGACTCATGAAACGTCTGCGTTAGCGAGTCAGCGATCGCCCCAACACTCACTTCGAGTTTTGGTGGCAGAGGACAATCTGGTCAACCAAAAAGTAATTTTGCATCTGCTACAGCGGTTGGGATATCAGGCAGACATTGCCAACAATGGACTTGAAGTATTAGAAGCTCTATCTCAACGTCCCTACGATCTGGTGCTGATGGATATACAAATGCCCGAAATGGATGGGCTGATGACCACAGCGCAGATTCGTCAGCACAGGGCAAACATAGAGCAGCCTTACATCATCGCGATTACAGCCAATGCAATGCAGGGCGATCGCGAAGACTGCCTAGCAGCGGGAATGAATGATTATTTAAGTAAGCCAATTCGCACTGAGCAGTTGATTTGTGCTTTACAGCAGTGCCATCTCTATATCGAGGCGATCGCCCCAACCTCGTCCAGTCAGCCCGCGTTACCTCCACTAAAGTTATCAGAAACAATTAATGCAGAAACAATTGATGAAATGGTGTTGCAGGCTTTGTGCGATGAGGCAGACACCGATGTCCTGATAGAGCTAGTAAACTGTTACTTGAAAGAAACGCCTAAACTGCTAAAAGCGATTCAGGGGGCGATCGCCAAACAAGATGCGATCGCTCTCCGCCACGCTAGCCACACGCTCAAATCCAGCAGCGCGACTCTGGGCGCAATTCACCTTCCCAAGCTCTGTGCAGAGCTAGAGAAACTTGCTGGTCAGGGTGAAATAGCGAATTTAGAAACCCAAATCGCTCAGCTTACTGCTGAATATCAAAGGGTTGCAGCAGCACTCCAGCTTAAGGTGGATTAAGCACCAGGAATCCGTGATGAAGAGACGTGCAACTTCTGTAAACTTGTAAAGTATACATTTTGTGGGATGGGCATCTTGCCCGTCTGGACGGGTGAGACACCCACCCCACAAATTAAAATGTCCTAATCGCCGCTATATCACCCACTCCCCAATCAATTCTTAATTCCCGTTGCTGCAATGCCGCGAATAAACTGACGCTGACCCATCAAGAACAGCAATACAACCGGAACCGTTGCAATCACTACCGCTGCCATCAATAGCGCCCATTCATTGGTAAACTGCTCCTGGAATTCTGCCAGGGCCAACTGCACCGTCCGCAGTTCAGGGCGAGTCGTAAACACCAGCGGCTTGAATAAGTCATTCCACTCGCCAATGAAGGTAAATAGGAATAGCGTCACCAGAGCCGGACGCGCCAGCGGCAAAATTATACGCCAGAGGATTTGCAGCCGATTTGCCCCATCCAGTGCCGCCGCTTCCTCTAGCTCCACTGGAATTGTTTGAAAGTATTGCCGTAGCAGAAAAATGCCAAACCCGCTCGCCGCAGTCGGCAAAATCAGCGCTCCGTAGGTGTTAATCAAATTTCCCCAGCGCAGCACCAGAAAAATTGGCACCACCAAAATTTGGAATGGCAACACTAGCGTTGCCAGCACGATGAGCAGAACTGCCTGCCGTCCCCAAAACCTGAGCCTTGCCAGAGCATAGCCTGCCAAAGCAGATGTAAAAATTTGAAAGGCGGTTACTGCCAGTGCCACCAGTGTAGAATTAGCGAACGTCAGCAAAAAATTACCGCGTCTCCAAGCTTCCCGGTAATTTGTCCAGGTCCACTCGCTCTCGGTTAGATTTAGGACTGGAATGCTGCCCGGTGGCGTTAGCGAAGTCAAAAACACGACTAGCAGCGGAGCCAGTACAATTCCCGCCCCGATTAGCAATAGCAGCGGATTGAGCCAGGACAGCCAATCGTTCAAGCTGCGCTCGGTTTCTTTTGAGGTTGAATTTAGCATGGGTGTAGAGTCAGGTCATTGATAACAAGCATCCCCTGAAATTCTGTCCAAAGATGTAATATTTCTATTCTTGTGGGCGATCGCTTGTAAATTCCTACTTGAAAACAGTAGGGTGTAAATTAGAAACTACTAGGTCGTGTGTACCCCCAAGCCCGACTCACGACATCCTTGAGGTCGATGAAATTGATCGACCCATACACCCCGCGCAGCCAGGAGATGACCGACTTATGCAGCAGCTTGAAGTCAGCCCAGAACTTGATTTTCACAGTGAAATTTACAAAGACGCATATAGCCGAATTAATGCGATCGTGATTGAAGGTGAGGAAGAAGCTCACGCAAACTACCAGCGGCTCTCTGAAATGCTGCCTGACCTAAAGGATCAGCTTCTAAGCTTAGCCAGGATGGAAGGTCGCCACAAGAAAGGCTTTCAGGCTTGCGGCCGCAATCTGGAAGTAACGGCTGACATGGAGTTTGCGCGGCAGTTCTTTGCTGACCTGCACAGCAACTTCCAGAAAGCAGCAGCGGCAGGTCAAGTGGTCACCTGTCTGTTGATTCAGTCGTTGATTATTGAATGCTTTGCAATTTCGGCTTATAACATCTATATTCCCGTTGCAGACGACTTTGCCCGCAAAATTACCGAAGGCGTGGTGAAGGATGAATATCTGCATCTAAACTTTGGCGAAGAATGGCTCAAAGCCAACTTTGAAACTTCCAAAGCCGAGCTAGAAGCAGCCAATCGGCAAAACCTACCCCTGGTTTGGCGGATGCTTAGTCAGGTCGAAGACGATGCTCACGCCCTCGGCATGGAGAAAGAAGCTTTAGTCGAAGACTTCATGATTAGCTACGGTGAAGCGCTAAGCAATATTGGCTTTACCACTCGTGACATCATGCGAATGTCAGCTTACGGCTTGGCGGCGGTGTAGCTCTCACAACCTTTCAAAGAATAGGGGGGAAGGTATCTTCCCCCCCTATTCTTTGTTCTAATGGATACAGCTTCCTGGCGCTACGCACACGCCTCAGCGTAGGGGCAAGCGGCGTTTGCCCCTACAGGGCATTGCTGATTATAGGGTTCCTGGAAATCTCCTTGGGAAGGTTTTAGCTATGGGGCGTAGCGCCACAATCGGTCAAAAAGAAAAAACCGTTCGTAAAGTCCCGGTTAAGATTGTGCTGCGATCGCGATTACCTGGGTCGGTGATAACCTGAACCACAGGCGTAATTGCGACGTTATCGCTCAGGGGCAGATTATAAAACGCTTCATAGTTAGTTTGAGTACGATTAAACAAGCCGATAGTATCTTCCTGGAAGATAAGCGGTTGCCCAATGCCGATGCCCGCTAAAGCACCGGGAACCAACAGGTCTGGAAAGGCAAGTCCGGCAGACCAGGATGCAGGTTCGATGCTGCTAGGAAAATTGAAGGCATAGCCAAATCGGCCAAATAGTCCCACTCGTCTGCCTAAAGCAAATTCTAGATTTGCGCCGATCGCATCATAATCGTTGCTACTCTGCGTTCCGGTGCTGTATTGCAGGCTGATGGTGAAGTCGCGGGAAGGGGCGATCGCTAGCTCAACTACGCCTAAATTAGGATCATTCAACAGCCCGCCTACATCGTCACCGCCAAGGATTGGAGAGGCAGTGGCGATTGCTGCCTGGTCTGCTTTGTACACACCGCGCAGCGTAAACGCTCCTGCTCCTGGATTCCAGCTAAAGGCGGCTCCTGCTCCTGGTGCATCGTTGGCAAGCAAAAGCTGATTGTTGATCAGCCCATAAGTTGAAAAATCGCGTGAACTATCGTTGGCGTAGCGATTGAAATCAACGTAGTCAGAAGCAAATCCCTGGGCAAAAAATGACAAATTTAGATCTTCAGATGCTGCAAAGGTATAGCTCAACCGATTCAAAATGAAATGAGTATCGCTGCCAGAGTAATCCAGCGCACTGTTCGCTTGTAGAAAACTCGTTTGTAGAAGGCTCGTTTGCAGAAAGCCATTAATGCCCTGAGCCGTTTCAACAACTTCTGCTGCCTCGTTCAGCAAATCAACCACTCCCCTTGAAGAACTGTCACTGCTGCCTGCTTGAAGCTGAGTTAGCAGCAGGTCTTCACCCGCAAAGCTGGTTTCCAGGTTTAGCCTCACCCGACTGAAGAAGATTACGTTCGGGTCGATAACCCCACTTTGAGTTCCGCCATTGATGGCAAAAATTGCCTCTCCGGTCAGCCGAGTCGTAGTAGAAAACTGGTTAGCTGCTAGCTCTGCGTTACGAGCTTCGAGCCGATCTACCCGATCGCGCAGGGCAGACAGTTCTTCGGCAAACTCTTGCTGGAGCCGTTCTAGCGTTGCTAAATCTGCTTGCAAGACGGCATTGGCTAAACCTACATCAACCAGTTCATCAATGCGATCGAGGGCAGCGTTTAGTCCTGCCGCAAATTCATAGCGAGTCAGTGCCCGATTGCCGCGAAAGGTGCCGTCTGGATATCCGGCAATCACGCCATAGCGCTCAACTAAAGACTGTAATGCTTGAAAGGCCCAGTCGGTTGGCTGCACATCCGAAAGCTGGGAAACGGAGGTCAGTTGAGCAAGTGCTTCCCCCTCTAAGGGACTGCCTTCGCCTTCTGCCTGTGGGTTTGCAAGTTGCGAAGGGAAAGGAAGTTGAACACGATGAATCGGTTCTTCCGCTGGGGCGATCGCTTCTTCTCTCACTCCTTGATTGCTTAATAAAGTCTGGTCTAGTATGGCTTCTGCGTCAGTTTGTGTGGCGACCTGTTCTACATCAGGAGTTACCTGTAGTGAAGTTGTCCGTGCAACCTCGGCAATTTCAGCAGAGTGTGGATCTTCTGCGTTGAGTGATATCTCAGCTAAGGCGGGGGCACCAGTTGTTACTAATCCTAAAGCGATCGCGCCATTGAAAAAGCGCAGGCGAACCTTCTCCACCTTCCACCACTCCTCATACGTTGGAAATAGAAGCAACTAATCTCGCAAATAAAACCGCTCTATCAGCCCATGCTTGCAGTAACGCCCTGCAACCTTGCTGGGTTAAGACTAGTCAATCCCTGGTCAGCACTTTAGCTTGAAAGGTAGCCGTTCTGCCACTATTTCAGCTTTTATGGTGCTACGGGTCTTGATTGAGACATTTTTGTGTAAAAGCCCCCGCTGAGCGGGGGCTTTCTACATAACCCTTATAGTTTGCTTCAACAAACTTGAGCTTTCACCGTGAATTAAAATTCTTTTTTGCTGCTCGTCTTACGAGTTTAGGGCTAGAGGCTAGAGGTTTTACCCGTTTCAGCCTGACTGGGAATCGGCGTTACGTCGCTGTAGCCCATGTTGCCTGCTACCTCGCGCAGCATCGAGATTTGCTCCTGGAAATCCAAGTTCTCGATCTGGCTAAGCACCTGGTTGACGGCTTGCGGAATCTGGTAGTCGTCGGGCATTCCTATAATCGTTGTGCCCATTGCCTGCGCCCAGGCAAACCAAACCATGAGCTGGTTGTTCTCTTTCAAGGCACCATAGGCGCGAGACAGTTCAGTGTCTTCTCGATTTGCGATCGCCCGCATCACGCCAAGCTGCTCATCTTTTGACATCTCATAAACGTCACCTAACAGTTGGGGTGCCAGTTCGGGTTCGGTTGCCGCTGGTGCTGCTGGAGTTACAGAGTCTCCCATTTTTGTGTAGACGTAGTAGAGAAGTGCCAATTTCTCATCTGTGCCTAGCTTTGAAAATGCATCTACCGTTTTTTGCGTCTCTTCGGGCAGATAGTTGGATGTTGCAGCATTGGGGTTCGGGGACATAAGTACTCTCCAGAGGAAACTTAACTTCACTTAGAAGTATCAGACTTGACCAAATCAAGTCGCCCCTCAAGAGGGAGAGTTTGGACTAACCTGGAATAGCTGCTTAACTCGTTCTAGAGACAGAGCTATAGCAAAAGGATGAGGGATGAGGGATGAAGAGTAAAGGATGTTCGATTGGGTAAGCTGTCTGATGAGTCTGGTTGAGGCTAATTGAAAAGATTGATTTTCTGTAAGTGAAAGCGTACTAAAAATCAACCTTTGAAGAAGATTGGAACCTCTTCTAGATCAAAGCGTCGAAGCAGTGTTGAAGGATAGGAATGTAATAATGGCTAAGTTTAGGGGCGATCGCTCCACCCACTCTATTCGCTCAGTTCAAGCTTCTCTGGTGATGGGCGATCGCCGCTTATCGAGTAAGGCTTTAGACTTGTGGCTACTGGCAGTCTGCTCCTGCTTATTGACGTTGCTATGCCATTCACTTACTCACCCCTCTTCTTTGCCAAGCGGTGTGAATAGCGCTACATCAACCTCTACTTCAGCCCCGACCTCAAGCAATTTACCTGTTCAAACTGGAGGGCAGAGGGCACCGCAATTGTATGTCCCAGCAAAAAGCAGCGCCCCCGATCAAGAACTTAAATCGGACGCAGACGAGTAACTTTCAGGTTAAAAGTGCCCAATCCTTGACCCGCATAAGGCCTGACTCGAACGATATAGTTACCCGGTACGGTAATTCGAGCAAACAAAAGAGAATTGGTCGTGCCATCGGGGCCATCATCGTTTTCGCCGAACGTTGCCCCATCGGGACCGATCAAAGTAATGATCGTGTCGAACTCATCAGAGGTCAGGTCGATCGCCACCTGATCGCCTTCCTCAAACGTCACCAGATAATCTCGCGCAAATCCACCGAACCCAGTTGGAATATCTTTATCTGTTAAGGTGTCCGTAATCTCATTGGTTCCTGGCAGCGGAATTGGATTGTACATCGTATTCTGGGCATTGGCAGGCAACACCCCAACTCCAACCGACAGCATCGCTGGAACCATCAAAGCAAAGCCCAATTTAGACAGTAATTTACTCATAGAAACAGAAAATCTCAGCAGCAATAACAAATCTCGTCAATTATGCATCATTTTTCTACGTAAGTCCTGCAAAGCACAAATTAAAGTCCAGCACTAGTCAATGGTACTGATTTAAGGGGCAAGATCTGCGACTTCTTCGAGAAGTCGCAGATCTGAGCGCTATATTTTTGCTTATTTCAGGGTCATTCGGCTTAAGCTCTTGTTTATACAAGAATCAAGCAGTTTAACGCCCTAGCAGATCGCTTCAGAGTTGCCTAATTATCCTCAGTCGGACGAGTGCGGTCTTCCAAGAACTGCTGCGTCTCTCGCTGTGGTGTGTAGCTATAGCCAAACGTGGACGTGTCTGAATCATCCAAGATTTGCGGAGTCAGAACGACGATTACTTCTTGTCGGGTATTCTCGCGCCGGGTCGATCTAAAAAGAGCGCCTAACAAAGGAATATCACCTAAGATTGGCACCTTAGACACTTCAGTCCGGTCTGCATCCTGGATGATACCTGACAGAATCAAGGTTTGACCGTCTCGCACCCGTACCTGACCAGACGTTAATCGTCGTTCTGCAAGGAGAGTGATATCAACGGTATTGTCATTGAGTTCAACTCGTTCAACGCTACTAGGTGCTGAGATTGAAGGAGCAACAGAGAGAGAAACAAAGCCGTTATCGTCAATTCGGTCAACTTGAACTTGCAGAATCAGACCCGCTGGCGATCGCTCAACCGTTACAGTTTGAGTTCTATCATTGCCTGTTCCTGTCGTTTCAATCTCAAAGTTTGTAATGACTTCCTCAGTAAGCTGTACCTCAGCTATTTGCCCTTCTTGAACCACCAGGGTCGGATCAGTCAAAATCTTAGCATTCTCATTTTCCACCTCAAGCTCAAGTGCTGCAATGAAGTTGCGATCAAGGTTGCCAGTATCACCCGGATCAAGAAAGTCAACAGCAAGACCCTCAGCACCAGAACTGATAAAAGTATCGTTTATGCCGAAAGAAAAGCTAGTAGAGGCTCGATCAATTGCCAAAAGATCAACATCTACAATCCGAACGTTAATTGCCACCTGACGACGGCGAACATCAAGCTGAGATAGTTGGGCTGTCGCGATTTCAACTTGGTTAGGCGCGCCAACCAGGGTGACAGAATTGGTGCGTTCATCGCCTATCACCTGTAAGCCTCGTAGCAGAGGAGTGGAATCTTGAAAATCAACCCGCTGAGTTTCAATTCTCTCTTCTGTAAACGTTTGGGCCGACTGCTCTGTAACAGTTGCGCCTCCCTCGGCAGCGGTTTCAACCGGAACGGCACTGACAAACGTAACCTGACGTTGACGGCTAACGGCAGTTTCAGCGCCCAAACCCACCAGGAAGTTGAGGGCTGTTCCTACGGGAACCTGGTTTAACCGCAGGTTGCGCGTGACCAGCTGACGGGCTTCGTTGGGCAATCTGGGGCCAACAAAGATGGTGCGTCCGGTGCGGTTTGCATCCAGCCCGCTGATTCGCAAAACGTAGTTAAAGACATCCTGAACGGGTTCATTCTCAATGTCTAAGGACACTCTAATTTCTGAAGTAGCGCCATCGGGTGCAGCAACGGCGGCATCTTCTCCCAGAGACGGATCTTGACCAATGTAGGCAACGTTAAGTCCAGCGGCACGAGCTAACAGAGACAGCACATCGCGCACGGGGGCATCGCGCAACACTAGACGGGGGACTAATTCTCCCGTTCCCAGGTCGATTGTGGGTGGGGAGGTGTCAACTAGAGAAACAGCGATGTCGCCGACCGGTGGAGCGACTGCACGGGGCAGCAAGGGTGGAGCAAAGTTTTGCTGAGTCGGGGCTGGAATCGGAACGCCATCAATCTCAATTTGTGGATCTGGCACCAGAACGTCATCTGGTGTTTGAGCGACGGGCTGACGTTGTGCAACTGCTTCAGAATCAGAACGGTCAGCATCGGGACGTTCAGTGGCTTCTGGCGCTGGAGCGGGCTGCTGGGCGATCGCGCCTTGCCCACTGGGACTAACACTCAACACCACGCCTTCGGTGTCTTGGGAGATTTGACCCGTTGGAGCTTCGGTGTCGCCCGTAACGGTGACTCTAACGCTGTTTGCGTCAAGCTGGCTGACCACAACCGAGCTAATGCCTGGAGCAGGGCTGTTTTGCAGAAAGCCGTTACCGTCGGCCAGGGCAAGCTGGGTATTGACGACATCGGCAACCAAGGTGTTGCCTTGACTAACGGTGAAGATTTGGGGGCGATCGCCATCTCGCGTTTCCAAAATCACGTCAACCCCTTGTCCACTAGGGTTAAGTCTGACATTTGTAACCTGAGTTGCCTGGGCAAAGGCTGGCTGAGTCGCCAGCAGCACCCAGGCTCCACTCGTCAAAATACTGCCACCCAGGGCACAACCCAGTCTAAGATGCTTCATCTCCACTCCTCCTTCAGAAACCCTTTAACGTTGATTTGAATCGAGCTAATTGTTGAACCCAGTCTTAGTTGAGCCAGGTAAGTCTTGATGCGATTCAACGCATCCGCGAATATGCCCCTGATGGTGCAGTTTGCTGCACAGATATCTCACTAGTTAGCGGCTTCTCCCTCAACGGCTCCCCCTTCGGTCGTTCCTTCTGCGGGTGGGCTAGCAGTTGGAGCGGGTGTATTTTCTACGGGCACTAGCGCCTGTAGCTGAAAGGAAGTGGTGATGCGGGTAACGGGTTGACCGTTCGGCAGCAGTCTGCCTTGACCATCGATCAAAATGCTTTGCGAAGAAAAATCTAGTTCAGAGTTAAGATTTTTGACCACCAGTAAAGGCTGCAATCGTTCAATATTTCGCATAATGGACTGAGTTTGAGGAAAGTCGCCCTCAAGCTCGACATCGTACACTCGTCGCTCAATGCGGTTATTGACCTCTGTACCTAGCGAACTGTCGGTGACTACGCCGGACAACTCCTCGTTTAGCTCAAACCGAGTTAAGCTAGCCCGTCTGTCTTCATCTTGAATTCCAGCGTTGACCGCCTGGATTCGCTCATTCAGGTCAAGCAACAGGGTGTCAATGCTCTCCTGGTCAGCAAACAGGGCAACCACATCGGCTCTTAGCTGTCTGGCTTCTGCCAGTTCAGCCCTTGCTTCCTGAATTCGTCGCTGGCTTTCCTCCCGGTTGATTAGCTGACTTTCCTTAGCGGCAACGTCCTGACGCAGTTCTTGGTTTCGCTGCCAGGCTGGTTGCACCAGATTGACTAGCAAGTAGGCTGATGCGCCAAGCCCCAAGAGGGCAATCAGAACCCCACTGACGGGTGGGGTGAGCTTGATCCCAAATACTGTGGGATAGTTGCCCCCACTGTCATATTCTCTTCTGTCCCCTGAGGGGACGAAATCTCCACCGACGGTCATGGCTGAATGACTCCTCTCTCTCGAAGTGCTTGAATTCTAGCTGTCAAACCGACAGCCAGTGTTCGCTCCAGGTCTTGAAACAATTCTGAAGCCGGAAGGTCAGTCAGTCGGCTAGAAATCGTATATTCAACCACCTGCGGCAGTTCTACCTCAATGTCGCTTGCCTGAACGCCTTCGCCAAACTCGATTTGAGTTGGGTTATCGATCAGTTCAGCGGTCAGCAGGCGAGTGGATTCGGCTTCCAGGAAGGGCGATCGCTTCAACGTTAAGACGAAATCATTTACATCGTCAAACGAACGCGCCAGCCCAGAGATTTGAACCACTGAAGTTGCGGGAGGAGCCGGAGCCGCGGCTGGATCGGCTGGAGCATTTGGGTCAGCCGGAGAAGCGGCTGGCGAGGGTTGAGCCGCTGGCGAAGGTTGAGCCGCTGCGGTTGCTGCGGCACTGTCCTCATCGCTCAACTGCTCAATCAGTCCAATCCGAACGTTAGCTGGGACGCGATCGCGGAAATCTTGCAACAGCGCCGACCAGGGCTTGATTTGATTGAACACCGATCCTAAAGCTTGAACCTCAGTGTTAATCGCCGAAATCTGCTGATTAATCGTATCTACCTCAGACAGTTGAGCTTGCAAAGCAGCTAGCTCAGAATCTAGCTCAGCCTGCCGCTGTGCCAGAGCCGCGTTACGACTCTGCAAGAAAACCCAAAGTCCGACTACAGACCCCAGCAAGAGCGCCGCAACACCCACTCCCAGAAAAATGGGTCGAGGGCTATCCTGAACAATTCGAGGGTCGGGTCTGCCTGTTTCCGCCGGACGTTCAACCCGGTCGTTAAGAAAATTGATGTCTAGACTGTACATATCACCACGCCTCCCGTAAGCCCAAACCCAAAACAACCCCTAACCCTGGTCGCTGAACCGAAGGAATTTCCTGGTCTACCTCAAGGGACAGAGCCGCCACCGGATCAACCTGGCTGGCAGGCAAGCTTAACCGCTGCGAGAAGAATTCGTCAAGCTGCCCAATTGCCCCACCTGGCCCCGCCAGCAAAAGCTGCGCCACTTCCAGGTTGTCACCCTGGTTGAGGTAAAAGTCAATTGAGCGGCGAAGTTCATCCGCCAACTCGCCCAATACCCTCAACATTGCCGCTGTTCCGGGATTAGTTCCACCCATTTTTGGCATTCCCACGCTGTCCATCGGCATCACGGGCACCGTCATACCCTGGAGCAGATCAGTGTTGCGCGAAGGCGGCAAATTCATAGCTCGACTCAGCGCACTTTGAATCTGAAATGTACCAATCGGGACGGTTCGAGAAAACTGCGGCACTCCATCCACGACAATAGAAATTTCCGTGCTTTCAAACTCAATATCGACGATCGCCGCTGCTTCCTGGGGCGTAAACTGCCGCAACTGCTCTCGAATCGTCCGAATCAGGGAAAAGCTGCTGATTTCCAGCACATTAATCGCGATGCCTGCCTGCTGGAAAGTGCTGATGTAGGAATCTGTCACCTCTTTGCGGGTAGCAACCAGCAATACCTGTACTTTTTCAATTCCATCTTCATCCACAAAGAAGCCAAGTTTTTGGTAGTCCACATCCGCCTCTTCACGAGGGAATGGCAGATATAGTCCAGCTTCCTGATTCAGAACCATTTCCCGCAGTTCCCGATCATCTAGTTCGGCGGGCACCGGAATGATCCGGGTTACGGTGTCTCGTCCGCCAGGGATAGCAGTTGCAGCGTTCTTGATTTTGACCTTGCTTTCAGCAACGACAGACTGAATGATTTCTGCCATCGTTGCAGAGTCTACAATCTGACCTTCTTGAAAAACTCCCTCTGGAACTTCGGCAGATGCCAGAGTGACAAGCTGAAAGGCCTGACCTTTTTTCCTCAGCCGCGCAACGTTGACTCGTTCGGGAGTCAACTCTATCCCGATCCCTTTAGTCTTTTTTGATAGTAAACCCTTGAAGCTGCTAAACACAGTTTTGTCCGCTCGTTCAGAAGTTAGAAGAAGTTAGGCAATCGAATTGAGTTTAGAAACAGTCAGTGCAGCGGGATTAGCGCTAGCGCATGGTACCTAATTTAAGTCAGAATTGCCAGTCTTAGTCGGAGGATACAAACCTTAAAAGATGCCACCCTGCTATTAGCCGACGGAAGTTTCTCTGCTGTGAAACTTACTGATTTACCAGCGATATTACACACAATTTAGAGGAAAAAGTACAGTTAAACGAAATTTATCTGAAAAAAATTGAGAAAAACACTGAAAAATCTGGTTTGGCAGCAGTGACGGGGACAGTTTTTTGCTGGAAGTAAGCTTGACTCTTAGCTGACACCCATTCAATTTGAGGTTCTGAGCCACGACGGGTGACAAAGGATAAACGACTGTTAATTCAGATGGCTACCCTCTAGAACCCGGTTCCGCAGTAAGGCATGATAATGAAGCGACCTGAGAAGGCCCCGCATCACCCTGTTTTCCATATGTTCAAGTTTTTGTGTAGATGCAGGCATTTTACCCGCACTCACTCAAAAACCTAATGAGGATGTTTGAGAGGTAGCAAAGGTCCCCTGTAAGGGCGTAGCATTCGACAGGTGGACTCTGAAATAAACCCAAAATCCTTACCCGAATGCTACGCCCCTACAGTCTTCTGGGTTACAGATTAGACTTTTCAAACATCCTCTAATCAATCTCTGGTTTCTCCGTCATTTTTTACCGTCATGAATGCTCCAGCTTCTCTTTCGACCCATCAAGTTTGGGGGGCACCGCTGACCACCAATGCTCAAAGGCTGCTGCTGCTTGGCTCAGGAGAACTGGGCAAGGAGGTTGCTATTGAGGCGATGCGCCTGGGGTTGGAGGTGATTGCGGTTGATTCCTATGCCAACGCGCCTGCAATGCAGGTTGCCCACCATGCTCATATAGTAGATATGCTGGATGGGGCAAAGCTGCGCTGGCTGGTGACAAAAGAGCGTCCCAGCCTGATTGTGCCGGAGGTGGAGGCGATCGCCACCGAAACGCTAATTGAGCTAGAGCAGGAGGGCTGGCGGGTCGTGCCAACGGCCCAGGCAACCCGCTTAACCATGAATCGAGAAGGCATTCGGCGGCTGGCGGCTGAGCAGTTGGGGCTGAGAACATCGCCCTATCGGTTTGCTGAGACAGAAGCGGAATATCGGCAGGCGATCGCCACTCTGGGTTTACCCTGCGTCGTCAAACCCGTGATGAGTTCGTCGGGGAAAGGTCAGAGCCTTGTTCGCACTGAAGCCGAAGTTTTGCCCGCCTGGAACTATGCCCATACGGGCGGTCGAGCCAGAAATGTCAGAGTCATCGTCGAAGGATTTGTTGATTTTCACACCGAGATTACGCTGCTAACGGTGCGATCGATTGATGGTACTGCATTCTGCCCACCGATTGGTCATGTTCAGGTGAGCGGTGACTATCGCGAGTCGTGGCAACCCTGCCCATTGCCCGAAAAGACGCTGGCTCAGTGTCAGGAAATTGGGCAAAAATCACCGATGCACTGGGCGGCTGGGGCATTTTTGGCGTGGAGCTATTCATTCAGGGTGAACCGAATGGAGAGCAAACCGTCTACTTTAGCGAAGTCAGTCCCCGCCCGCACGATACGGGCATGGTGACGATGATTAGCCAGAATATGTCGGAGTTTGAGCTTCATGTGCGGGCGATCGCTGGACTGCCCATTGGCTCGATTGACCTGATCAAACCCGGTGCTTCTGCGGTGATTTTGGCTCCTGAAACTGGGGATAGCCCACAAACCACCGGAGCCGATCGCGCCCTACAAATTCCTGAGACAAAGCTAAGGCTATTTGGCAAACTCACCTGCTACAAAAACCGTCGTATGGGCGTAGCGCTTGCCACAGGTCACACCATTGAGCAAGCCAGGGAACGCGCTACCGCTTGCGCCGCTGAGGTAAAAATTTTGGTTTGATTCCAAAAAAGCCAGGTTTTTGCTGAGGGAATATAGGGCGCTAAGCTTTTCCCTTGTGGAGCAGGCATCTTGCCTGCTTGATTTGGACGGGCAAGATGCCCATCCCACAAGAAGCTTGGGAACAGTTCCCTCGTAACGGAGATTCAGGAGAATAGATGGTTTCACGACGCAAGTTCTTTACTTTGGCGGGAGCCGGGGCGGCCGGAAGCATTCTAGCGGCTGCACCACTCAAGGCGCTGTATTCCAGGGAAATTCAGGGGGAATCGATTCGTGGACGTGGCTATGGCAGTCCGCTACGCGACCCACAGGGCTTGCTGGATTTGCCCAGAGGTTTCCAGTACCGGATTGTCTCTCAAACTGGGACTGTGATGAGCGACGGCAATCCGGTTCCAGGCAACCCCGATGGCATGGCGGCATTTGCCGGACGCGACAACACGATCATTCTGGTTCGCAACCATGAGATGAATCTGGGTGAGTTGGATAAGCCAGCGGCGATCGCCCCCTCCCCCAAAACCTACGACCCCACCGGACGCGGCGGCACCACGACACTGGTTTTGGATGGCGATCGCCGCTTAGTTCGAGATTTCGTTTCCCTAGCAGGCACTCACCGCAACTGTGCCGGAGGTGCAACCCCCTGGGGATCGTGGATTAGCTGCGAAGAAGATGTTTCTATGCCAGACACAGAAGCGGTTGAGATGGCTCACGGCTATAACTTTGAGGTTCTAGCTAGCGCCACAGAACCCGTCGATCCGGTTCCGCTGGTGGCAATGGGGCGATTTAACCATGAGGCGATCGCCGTCGATCCGGCAACCGGGATCGTTTACCAGACCGAAGATCGTCCCGATGGACTGTTCTACCGTTTCATTCCTGATCAGCCTGGTAATTTGCAGGCGGGTGGGGTGTTGCAGGCGATCGCCCTGCCCAACCAACCCGGAGTTGACACCAGCAACCGATCGAACCCGATTCCTGTAGGACAGCGGATGCAGGCTGAATGGGTGACAATTGCTGACCCCAATCCACCCACTGACACCGTGCGGCTAGAAGGAGCTAGCTCCGGTGCGGCTCGATTCAGCCGGGGTGAGGGCATTTGGTATGGCAACGGCGAATTTTACTTTTGCTGTACCAGTGGCGGCGCTACGGGTTTGGGTCAAGTCTGGCGCTACGTTCCGGGCAGCAACGCTGGACAGGGCGGCATCCTGGAGCTATTTGTTGAACCCACTGACGCAAATCAGTTAAAGAATCCCGATAACATTACCCTCTCGCCGTTTGGGGACTTGTTTATCTGCGAAGACGGGAGCGATCGCCAATCCCTCGTCGGAGTCACCCCAGATGGAGCGCTTTACCAGTTTGCTCACAACGCCCTCAACGCCAGCGAACTTGCCGGAGTTTGCTTTTCCCCAAACGGACAAACTCTTTTCGTCAACATCCAAAACCCCGGCATTACCTTTGCCATCTGGGGACCCTGGCTCACCGCATAGTGCGATCGCAGTTCTTCAAAAAAAGCAAATTGGGAACAGGGGGTAGGAAATTAGGGACATAGAACTGTATCCTATAACCTTTAACCTGTAAGCTCTGGGCAAAAATGATTGATTGTCGTGCGCGAAGCACAAAATCAATCCTTACACTAGACTCCAATTTCGTCGCGGTGGGTGGGAACATGGGAAGAATCAGCAAGTGGAAACGGTTGGGCATCTTTGCTCTGTTGGGGCTGTTGTTAAGCTGGATGGTCAGTTGCAGCGCCGGGCCGACTAATTCGGAAGCCGAGTCGGGCACTCAAGAAGTTGAATTTTGGACGATGCAGCTTCAGCCGGAGTTTACCGACTATTTCAACCAGCTTATTGCCACCTTCGAGTCAGAAAATCCAGGAACGACGGTGCGTTGGGTGGACGTGCCCTGGGCAGATATGCAAAGCAAAATTCTCACGGCTGTTTCTGCGGGAACTGCACCTGATGTAGTGAATTTGAACCCTGACTTTGCCGCTCAACTGGCGGGCTTAAACGCCTGGTTAGACTTGGGGGACAAAATTTCGCCAGAACAGCAGCAGCAATATCTACCCAAAATTTGGGAGGCGGGCACCTTAGACGGCAAAAGTTTTGGCATTCCCTGGTATCTCACAACCAGCGTTACGATCTACAACCAGCAGCTTTTGGAACAGGCAAATGTTCCGCTTCCAGCGGCGGCGGATACGGAATGGGAGCAGGTTTCGACTTACGAAAATCTGGCTGAAGTCGCCCGTCAGGTGAGGGAAGCAACGGGTAAGTATGCTTTCTTTGTGACGTTTGTACCGGAAGACTCGGCTGAGGTATTGCAGTCGTTTACTCAGATGGGCGTTCAGCTTGTGAATGAGCAAGGACAGGCTGCATTCAACACACCTGAAGGTCTGGCTGCTTTCCAATACTGGGTAGGTTTGTATAAAGATGGACTGCTGCCCAGGGAAGTGTTAACCCAGGGACATCGACGGGCGATCGAACTCTACCAGTCGGGAGAAGTGGCGCTGCTGTCTTCGAGTCCCCATTTCCTGGAAACGGTTGCAACCAATGCGCCTGCGATCGCCGAAGTATCTGGCGTTGCGCCTCAAATTACTGGCTCTACTGGGGCAAAAAGCGTCGCCGTAATGAATCTGGTGATTCCGCAATCGACCGATCAGCCTGATGCTGCGCTAAATTTTGCGCTGTTTGTCACCAATAATGAAAACCAGCTTGCCTTTGCAAAGGCGGCTAATGTCCTGCCTTCAACGGTTGAAGCGCTAAAAGACAGCTATTTCACTGATCTTCCGGCTGAGGTGACTCCTCCGATCGGCACGAATGGTCAGCGCTAACCAAATGGAAGACGCTCAGGTGTTGCTGCCGCAGATTGAGGATGTTAAACAACTGCAAGGCATCATTTATGACAATTTGCAGGCTGCTATGCTCGATCAAAAAACCGTGGAGCAGGCGATCGCCGATGCCGAGTCGGAATGGAACAATCGATAATGCTTTGTCTTTGTATCTGGGCACGATGATGCAAAGTAGAAATTGAAACAGGCATTATTCGTAGGAGCGATTCGCGAATCGCCCCCATAGTAGGTCATCGGGTTTCGATGGAACTATTGCGAAAGAAATGTCCAATCAAATAGAGTGAACCGCACAAAACCGGGGTAAAGGATGCCGAACCTGCCCCGGTTTTTATTGCGGTGTGCAGGGCAGCGATCGCATCTTCACAAACTTCACAGCTAGCCAGGTCAGGGCAAATTTCTAGCGCCAGTTTTGCTAAGGCTTCGGGTTCTGCGGAAAGGTGGTCGGGCACGGGTACTAAGTAGAGGCGATCGCCCCCTCTCAGCAATGCTTTGAACACATCGGCATGGTCTTTGGTGGTCAGCATTCCCATCACCCAATGGATCGGCTGACGAACTTTTTCACTGTTGTCGATGTAGTGGCGCAGGGCGATCGCCGCCGCCGGATTATGTGCGCCATCAATCAGCATGGGCTGATTTTGCCAGACAATCCACTGGAGCCGTCCCGGCCATTGGGTTTTGGCCATGCCGCTGACGATTGCGGCTTCAGAAATTTTCCAGCCCTGCTGCTGGAGGATTTGGAGGGTGGCGATCGCCAGAGCAGAGTTAATCAGTTGGTGGGCACCGGGGAGGGGAAGGGGGAACTTGAGGGATGAGGGATGAAGGAGGAGGGATGAAGGGGGAGGGGAATAAACAGCCCAGTTGGGGGAATGAGGATAGGCGGGTGTGGGGAAGAGGGTGGGGCAGTTGAGGTCGGTGAGGCGCTGTTGGATGACGGGTTTGGCTTCGGGGGGGAGGGGAGCTATGACAGCGGGGCAATTGGGTTTGAGGATGCCTGCTTTTTCGCGGGAGATGTCTGCCAGGGTTGGGCCGAGGCGCTGCCAGTGTTCACGGCTGAGGGAGGTGATGACGCTGACGAGGGGGCGATCGCACACATTCGTTGCATCCAACCGCCCGCCCAGCCCAACTTCGATTACCGCAATATCGACTCTCTGCTGAGCAAAATAGAGCCACGCCGCAGCCGTAATCACTTCAAACTGAGTGGGCGTTTCTTCTGACTCGCGGATTGCTGCAATCACCTGTAGCAGCAGTTGATGTAAATTGGTCGAGGAAATTAGCGTTTCGTTCAAACAAATTCGCTCATTCCAACTCACCAAATGGGGAGAGGTATAGCGCCCAACTCGATAGCCCGCCTCCATCAAGACTGAAGACAAATAGGCGCAAACTGAACCCTTACCGTTTGAGCCAGCGACGTGAATAATGGGAACCTGCTGCTGAGGATTGCCCAAGTTTGCCAGCAAGCGCTGAATCCGCTCTAAGCCGAGCTGTACGCCAAAATGACTAAACTGCCCTAGAACAGTATCAATGTGACTGTCTAGAGCAGAATCAAGTGATAAATTCAATGGAACAGATTGAAAGGGATCTGGAAGTTGCACTTGAGAGAAAAAAATACAAACCTCTATCTTAAGGTTTAAATACTTCGATACGAAAGTGTACCCAGCTAGAACAGGCAGTGGATGATGCCTCTAAAAATAGCCTGGCAGAACTTGAGACGTTAAATGGGAACAGCATCAGCACCAAAGCCTCAACAAAAAGAAAACTCCTATGTTGTTGACCACGAACGTGATCGCCTAAGACAACATCGTCAGATTACTTTGGGCGCTTGGCGTGTTCTTTAGAAAGATCGCCCTGGTACAGAGTAAAGTCGCGATCGCGCAAAGTAACATTGTCGTGTTAGGAAGTAGCATCGCGATCGCACAAAGTAACATCGCGATCTTATCGAGTAATGTTGCAATGTTGCAAAGTAACATCGCGATCGCACAAAGTAACATCGCGATCTTATCGAGTAATGTTGCAATGTTGCAAAGTAACATCGCGATCGCGCAAAGTAACATTATCACGATACTCTGCAATAGAGTGATTTCTATTTGCCTGGAACTGATTGAAGAGGGCTTTGCAAAGCCCTGTTGGTATTACAATAGCTGGAGCATCCTAGCTAACGAGAGTTTTAGCACCGTGTCCAAGTCATTTAAGCATCTAGATACCCTCACAGCTTTGTTCGTGACGGTGTTACTCATTTCAAATATTACGTCTACCAAAATTGTTGACCTGGGGCCGTTTACCTTTGATGGTGGGACGATTTTGTTTCCGCTGAGTTACATCTTTGGTGATGTGTTAACTGAAGTGTACGGCTATGGGCGATCGCGCAAGGTCATCTGGCTCGGCTTCATCTCTGCGCTGCTGCTTTCAGTCACTTTAATTCTTGTAGGAGCGCTGCCCCCCGCCGCCGAGTGGAGCAATCAGGAAGCATACGAGCAAATTTTGGGACTGACTCCTCGAATTGTGGCAGCCAGTCTGGTGGCTTACTTTGCAGGCGAGTTTTCTAACTCTTTCATTCTGGCAAAGCTCAAGATTCTTATGGGCGGCAGGCGGCTATGGATGCGGACTATCAGTTCCACACTAGTCGGACAGCTTGTAGACACCACTATTTTTATCTTGATTGCCTTTACCAACGTAGTTCCAAATAGCCTGCTGCTGACGCTGATCGTCTCAAATTACCTGTTTAAGTGTGGTGTAGAAATCCTCTTTACCCCCGCTACCTACTGGCTCACAGGCTGGTTGAAGCAACAGGAGCAGGAAGATTACTACGACACCAATACAAACTTCAATCCGTTTCACCTCTCCAGAGCCAGATCCTTGCACCAGTGAGCGTGAACGGCACAAGGGATTAAGGTCTGCGACTTCTTTGATGGGTTGAGATCTGCGACTTCTCAAAGAAGTCGCAGATCTTAGCGACCCTAAGTTTTCTGCTTGAGGAGCGGCAAGAGAACGGTGAATGTAGCTCCCTTCCCTTCGCCTGCACTTTCTGCCTGAACAGTGCCGCCGTGCAATTCAGTGAGATGACGAACGATCGCCAGTCCTAAACCCAAGCCGCTGTAAGATCGGGTTGTGCTGCTGTCTGCCTGACGGAAGCGATCGAACACGTAAGGCAGAAATTCTGAGTTAATGCCGATGCCGTTGTCGATTATCTGAATTTGGGCAAAGCTTCTTTCTTCTTCCTGCTGTTTGGCTAAACGAACTCTGATCTTGCTTTCTTCTGACGAGAATTTGATGGCGTTAGACAGCAGATTTCGTAGGACCTGCCGCAGTCGTCCGGCATCTCCCACAACAGTTGCGGCGGACGGATCGAGATCAGTTTCAACTTGAATCAACTTAGATTCAAGGCTGGGTTGCAGGGAATCTAGCATGGTTTCAATCAACTGAATCAGATCAATAGACTGAAGTTGCAGTCGCAGTTTCCCTTGAATGATCAGGGAAACATCTAGAATGTCTTCAACTAAATCTGCTTGAGATTTAGCGTTCCGTTCGATTGTTTCTAGAGCGCGGTGAACCATTTCTGCGTCAAAGTCTTTAGTCAGCAGCAGCCGTGACCAGCCCAGGATCGAGTTCAGGGGAGTGCGAAGTTCATGGGAAAGTACTGCCAAAAATTCATCTTTTAGCCGATTGGCGGTTTCTGCTTCTTGCCGGGCAGCTTGTTCTTGAATAATTTGGGCGCGGGCAGACTCTGCCTGTTTGCGCTCGGTGATGTCTTCCAGGGTGCCGACGTGTCCAACTAATGTATCCACATTTGAGAGCATAGGAGAGGAGCGAAGATGCACCCAGCAGGGGATGCCCTGTCGCTGTAGCCGAAATTCATCTGAATATTCCCGTCCGTCTCGCAGGTGAGTCAGCCAGTTGGCGATCGCCCTCTCTTGATCTTCAGGATGCACAAAATCTAACCAGCCCTGTCTCAAAGCCGTCAAGTTTGGGCATCTGCACGTCCAGCAAAATTACCGCAAAATCCTGATAGAGCAAATGCCGCAAAACGTCTTCGCCAGAACTGGCTTTGACCAGGTTTTGCCCCAACCCTTCTAACACAGCCTCTAGTGCAATTAAGTTTTCTGGTTCGTCGTTGGCCAGAAGGATATTGATTTGGGGTTCAGGCTGCATAGACCTACACCATTTGAAGAGGCAGAGAGAGCAAAAAACAGGAGCGCGGGAGAAAGGACTGACTAGAGGCGAAGACGCATTTGCTAACTCAAAGATTCAGTCGCTAAGCCAAAGTTTAATCGATGCGGGTTAAAGATTCGTTCACAAAGCTCAAAGGTTTGTCGATGCAGCTTAGGGGTTCGTCGGCAAAAGTCAGCGATTCGTTTGATGAATTAAGAGCATTCATTTTACAATTGCTTCACGAACAGCAGCAGCCAGTTTCAAACGAATCGACGCGATCGCTAGAGGACGTTTTTGCTTCCATTGATTGCCATATGTGGACACCACCAACAGAAGCGAAGTCGTTAATGGAGTTGGTGCGTGAGGATCGCGATCGATGACTGAACAATATGTGGTAGATACTAGCGTGGTAATGCAACGTTTAATTGTTGAAGTAAATACCTCGCAGGTTCGCCGCCTATTTGCTGAAATGACTCAAGGCACCGTACTCGTCGTACCAGAGTTTTGTCTGTTGGAATGCGCCAATGTGTTGTGGAAACAGGTGCGCTTTCAGGGAATGCCCCAATCAACAGCGGAACATCTGCTCATAGATTTTGTCATTGCCGCTGCAAATTATGCCAGCCAGTCAATTCATGCCTCGTGCCCTTCAAATTGGGCTAGCAAATCAACTACCCATTTATGATTCACTGTAACTACTCAGCTCTGAGTTCAGGGAAGATTGGATCGCCCATAAATAGACTTATCAAGGCATCAAGAACCGGAATCCCTTGTTTTCTCAAAGTAGACAGGTAACTGCGAATGCAGCAGAACATGGT
>JAAUQZ010000274.1 GCA_012033355.1 Leptolyngbyaceae cyanobacterium RM1_406_9
TGCTGCTTAGGGTGGTGAAGTAATCACCAGCAGCTCCATTAAAAGTATTCGATTCTGCATAATCCCAAACCATAGGAAGCGCTTGTCTTCCAAAAGTTGCGATCGCTTGATCCATACTTGGCTTCCAACGCACTAGTGTAGTTGAAGCATCTGCTAGTTTACTTAACGCCATCCCCAAATAGGTTGCGATCGCCTCTCCATAAGCTCTTGCTCCAGTCCCGCCATCATTTAGTGGCACGTCATCATTGGATAGACCTGCGGTAATGGCATGGGCGATCGCTTCTTCTCGTGCTTCACTCACCAAGTCGCTGAAAGTAGTGAGTGTGACTAGTTGACGAGCAGTAAATAGATCTCCCAGGTTAGGCATTCCATAAGCTGGTGTTTGAAAATTGCGGTGCTTTCTAGGTAATTCACCCTCAGGTTTCCAATTAGGTTGAGCTGATAAGGCTATTTCTTCATGTTCTTGATTAGGAGACAAATAAGTACGCCCTTTTTTCCCCTCTACAACGATTACCATTAACTGTTGTCCAATTCGTCCTGACCTACCCTCACTACGAATGTATTCAAATTGCAGAGGTGTACTGCAATTTGGACACAGTGCTCCTTTTCGAGTAATAACTGTTCCCTCTGGCGCTTTCCCTTCCCCTGTTTTTACTTCAAACCGAATAGCTGGAGAATTTGAACCACCAAGACGCGAAGAATCAGCTTCCTTTGTGTCTTGGTTGTAAACAATTGGCTCCACCCAAGCTTCCTTTCCCTTCTTTGTCGAAAGCTGAAAACTTCGCACCAATGGCATTTGACATCCACATGCCGGATTTGGGCACTTAACCGTTCTTGCCCATAGCCAAGCAATCACCGTTGCTTCACCACCGCCATATTCTTCAGGCAATTTCACCTTTGGATACAGATGCCCAATTCGCTTAAACGCCTCGTCTCGCATCCACTTACCGTAATAGCGCACATCTGCTGCTAACCCCTGTGCTCCTTTCCAGGAGGACATTCCTTTCTTCCGGCGATTCTCTGGATTAACTGGTGGTTGATCCTTGAACTTAGGTGGAATCTCAATTAGCGCCTTATTGATTAGCACTGCCACTGGATTTAGATCACTAGCATGAGCCTCCAGCCCCAACCGTTGAGCTTCCAGGGGAATCGATCCCCCTCCAGCAAATGGGTCGTAAACAGGCGGTGCATACTTCGCAATGTATTCACGCACCGCATCGGGTTTCGTTGGGGGTTCCTCACCTCTCTCCCAAGCCAAGCACCGAGCAATTTCTTGTTGTGCAGCTTCCAGTGCCTTCGACTTCGGATCATTCACCTCATTCCAGGACACTAAACCACGAACAACCTGCTTCTGATTGCCCTTTTTATCCGTTTCAATCACAATCCGCCCCAAAATATCGAACAGCCGCTGCCGTTCCTGCTTTTGGTCTTCTTCCGTCGGAAACTTATCCGGCCAGCTCGATGGGTCATCCACTAGAGAAGCCCACAACACCGCTCGACATGCTGCTAACGGTCGCCTTGCCCACCACAGATGAAGTGTTGAGGGATGCCCATGTCGAATCGACTTCTCACGGGCAGATTCCATGTTGATCGCTTCAAGGGGCAGGGCAACTTCGATCAGCTTCTTTCGCATAGAACCACAAAGATACAAAGAGTAAAAAGATTATTGGAGATCGGATTCTGAAAGATTTGCTTTATAAACAGCCCTCGATCGCCTCGTAAAGGTTTTCTAACAATTCTTCAAAGCTATCTCCCTGAGTCGCACATCCTGGAATAGCCGGGACTTCAGCCCAAAAGCCTCCCTCCTCTGCCTCATGAACAATAATTTTGAGTTTCATCGTATTTTTCTCCAATTACAGACCGTCGCATATCATTTTAAGACGTTATAACTGTTGCATCACCCAATGTCGAAACGCTTTCATTGCAGCCGTTCTACCCTGAACCTTACTTTGCTCCAAATATTTTGGGATAGACTGCTGCACCGTAAACTGGGAAAACTGTAAACTTTGGTCTGACAGAACATACTTTCCTTGTTTCAGCACATAGATTTCTAGAACTGTGCCGTTATAGCGCCAAAGTTCTGGAACCCCCAGTTTTTCATAATTGTTGAACCGGGTTCGAGCCGTAATATCAATTTCGATCGCTAAATCTGGGGGTGGATCAACGGTTAGATCAATCCGCTTTTTGCCCCGAATTGCTGTCTCATGCTGAATGTAAAAACATTCATCGGGTTCTACAGCTTGATCCATTTGCTCATGTTTGAACGTTGTAGATCCCAGATTTCTAAACTCCTGTCCCAACTCCTCTAGTAGAATTTTGACAAAATCGCTGATGATTACTTTGTCGTCTTCATGTTCAGGGAGTGGTGTCATAATCTCTAATACCCCGCTGCTGTAGGAGATACGAGCAGCCCGATGTTCACCCAGCTCCTCTAAAATTTGCTCCAGTTCTGACCAGGACACGTCCTGTAGTAAAACCTGGTGCCCCGGAGGTACAACCCAGCGCTTTAGTTCTAACAGCATGGCTGTTAATCCTCCTTTAAACTAATACCTCAAACTAATAACGGTCTAATAACGGTCGGGAGATGGGGCTTGCCCTCGTTCCCATAACTCTTTCCAAGCATAGTTCACACTACTTGCCCCAAAATCAGGCTCACGCTGAAACGGCTCCTTTACATAATGCACGATGCAGCCCTTTCCTGGAATTTGATAGGCTCCTGTCGGTTCACGCACCGCAAACGCATTCCCTTCAGGGAAACTCTCATCCGTAGGAACCTGCACCAGCGCCAGAATAAAGTTTTCAGGCTTATTAAGAGCCGCGAGAATTTCATTTTTCGTCACCGTGACCGTATCTGCTCCTTCTATCCTGCCTTTAACCTCAATAAAACGCAGTCGCCCACCCTCACCCCCAACCCCTCTCCCAGAACGGGCGAGGGGAGCAGAGGACTCGATGTCATAGCCACACTTCTGCTCACTGACATCACGAGGCTCATAGCCCAAGGTTCGTTCTGCTGCCATCACCGCTGCCATTGCTGCCATCTCCACCCGCTTCGTCTCTCTGGCAAAAGTGGTAGAGGCTGATTCCCGTTTTCCTTGTAGTCGCTGCAACAATCCAATGGGCACTACCAGCGCTCCACCGACGACTATCGGTGGCATTGGGGAGAGCTTTCGCTCCTGCTCCAGTTCAGACAGACGTTTCTGAAGACGAGCAGCTAACTCATCTGCCCGTTGCTGCGCTCTGGTGGAGTTGAGCTTGGCATTGGGCTTGCCTGCCTGTTCCTGCAACCGCAGATCTGCCGCCCGTTTGTCCCAGTAGTTGATTTCCTTGGTGAGCCGATCCTTAACCGCCCGAACCGTCTTCTCAATCAGCTCTTCCTTGCGTTCCCGCACTTCCTGGAGATGCTGAGAGACCAAATGGGCGATCGCATAGCTGGTGGCTTTGCTTTCGATATCATCCCGCAGTCCCAAACGGCTAAGAACTGTTTCCACTAGAGACTTTTCTGCTTCCTCCAGAGGTCGGTAGTCAAGATAGGGCGCATAGCCTGCACCATTGGTCTGTCCGGTGCTGTCAATCTCGACATACTGCATCCGGCGAGAGACAACCCGCCGCCGACCGTCCTTTTCTGTACGAGCATCCTGGATAGAATGCTCCAGGTAGACCAGGGCACGTACTTCTTCACCCGGATCGTTTTCATCGACCAGAATGGCTCCCTGCCGGAGCAAATCGCGGTGGCGCTCTAAGGTCAAATCGATAGTGGCATCGAGCAAAGGATGACTGGGGCAGACAAAATCCGCCAGGGGTTTGCCAGGAACGCTGATTAACTCTTTTTCAAAACAGATGCGTTCATACCGCCGCAGAATTGGATCACCAATGCCAATTAGCCTGTCTCGATTGCGAATCACCGCAGGGACGTGGGTAATCTCGTAGCGCTTCGGCTCTCGTTGTCGAACCGTACCACCCAATTGCTGAAAAGCTTCTAGAAAAAAGGACGCAATAAAATGAGGCTGAAGTTTACGAGCTTCCGCTCGTTCCATCTCCTGCCGAATCTGCTGCACCTTGGTAGCATCCATTGAATCTCGCGCCAGGGCGCGTTCTTCCAGTAGCTCCCGCAGACGACTTTGATCGAGACGATCAGCGACTACCTGATCGAGCTTGGCTTTAATGTCGGGGCGATCGCCATAGCGAATCGCTTCAATCAGGAGTTCTCGCAGTTCCTTTCCGGCAATGGCTTTGCCTAGCACATCAAAAACCTTACCGCCGAGGGCAGTTTGCTCAATTTCCAATTTCTTAAGCAGAGCAAGATAAACATCTCCTTCACGGGTTTCCTCTGCGACCAGATTCCAGAGATGGCAGACCTCCGTTTGTCCAATCCGGTGGATTCGCCCAAAGCGCTGCTCCAGACGATTGGGGTTCCAGGGCAAGTCATAGTTCACCATCAGATGTGCTCGTTGCAGGTTAATTCCTTCACCCGCCGCATCCGTAGCGATCAATACCTCGACCGTGACATCTTGCTTAAAAGCTTCTTCTGATTTCTTCCGAGCTTCACGACCCATGCCACCGTGGATCGTCACGACAGCTTCAGGACGGCCCAGCATTGTACTAATGCGTTCAGTTAAATAGTTCAGGGTATCTCGATGCTCAGTAAAAATGACGAGCTTACGCCGATGCCCTCCAGCATCAAACATCTCAGCCTTGTCTTGCAGCAGTTTTGATAACTCATCCCATTTCCGATCTTTGCCGCTTCGTCTGACTTGCAGAGCCAGATTTTCGAGTTCGCTTAGCTTATCAATTTCAGCTTGCAGTTCCGTGATCGTGCGTGCTGCTGTTGCTTGATCGACAACTTCCTCCTCAGTTATCTCTCGCTCTTCACTAGAGGAGTCCTCAAAATCGTCATCCCAATCTTCTGGGCTAATCGTTGGACCAAACTCTAGCTCGGCTAGCGATCCCCGCTTGAGCAACTCCTCATCCCGGAGTCGTTTCTGTAACCTAGTTCGTCGGCGTTGCAAAGACTGGTAGATCGCCTCAGGCGAGGAAGCGAGACGACGCTGCAAAATGGTTAAAGCAAAGCCAACCGTGCCTTTTCTTCCATCATTGGCTAAGGCTTCAGCTCGGTTAAACTCCTCCCTCACATAATCAGTAACCTGTTTATAGAGAATCGCTTCCAAATCCGAGAGGACATATTTCACCGTATGTGCCCGACGTTCGGGGAAAAGAGGCTTACTGTCAAACTTCAGCAAGTCCTCTTTAACTAAACGACGAATGATGTCCGAATTGTCGGAGACATGCACCCCATCCCGGAACCGCCCCTCAAAGCGATCGCCATCCAGCAGAGACAGAAAAAGTTGAAAATCCTCCTCCTTTCCATTGTGGGGAGTTGCTGACATCAGTAGAAAATGACGGGTCAGCGTTGAGAGGAGTTTGCCCAGCTTGTAGCGTTTGGTTTCCCTTATTTCTCCTCCAAAAAATGAGGCAGACATCTTGTGAGCCTCATCTACTACCACCAGATCCCAGTCAGTTTGAGCCAGCTTAGCTTGCAGCGTTTCATTTCGACTCAGCTTGTCGAGCCGAATAATTAAAAGAGGCATTTCTGCAAACGCATTTCCGGTGCGAGCCGCTTCAATCCGATCATTGGTTAAAATCTCGAAGGGCATATGAAACTTCTGAAACAGCTCATCCTGCCACTGCACCGCTAAACTGCCAGGACAGACAATTAAGCAGCGTTGTAAGTCTCCCCGAATTAGCAACTCACGGATAAACAGCCCCGCCATAATGGTTTTCCCAGCTCCAGGGTCATCTGCTAGAAGGAACCGGAGTGGTTGACGGGTCAGCATCTCTCCATATACGGCTGTGATCTGATGAGGAAGGGGTTCAACCAGAGATGTGTGAACAGCTAACAGCGGATCGAAAAGGTGAGCCAACCGAATACGATGGGCTTCTGAAACGAGCCGCAGCAGAGTACCATCTCCGTCAAAGCTCCACGGTCGCCCTTCAATCACAATTTCTAGAGTTGATTCGTCATCCCGCAACAAAAGCTGTGTATGAGGTTGCCCATTAGCATCTTTGTAAATCAACTCAACTACGTCACTACCATGCCACTTTGCATCAATGACGGTAACGTTATGATTCGGCAGGATACCTTTAACGGTTGCCCCACGGGTAAGGTCTTCGAGTTGAGCCATATACAGAGTTTCCGGCGATACAAAACTGCTGTGACCAGTCAAGTGTTTACTATCTACCACAGCATGGTGGTGCTCCGAGGGTAGCGCCTTGCTGAACAGGAATAAACTGTTCTGTTATAGCTAATTTTCTTCGTTACAATCTTTGATGTTTCCCCTTTTAGTGAGTGGAAATTTTCAGCGACAAAGCGAATTAATCATTTGTGCCAGTTAGTCTATTCAATTTCTGCATTATCTTCGACTCCCTCAACAGCATTACTAAGTTCCATCTCTAGCTGTTCAATTGTAGGAAGATTTTCTTGAAAGTTAGGAGGAAGTTGCGACTGAAGCTGATAGGTTGAAACGCCGATAGGCTGCTGGCTTCCTTGAAGGGCATACTCGACTATCGTCTTATCTTTTGATTTACAGAGGATAATGCCGATCGTGGGGTCATCGCGATCGCCCCGAAGCAAATTATCAACAGCCGCCACATAGAAGCTCATCTGTCCTGAGTGTTGCGGCTCGAATTCGCCCATTTTGAGATCAATGACGACATAACAGTGAAGATGGACGTGGTAGAAGAGAAGATCGAGTCGATACTCCTTGTTACTGACAACGAGAGGATACTGGCTTCCTAGAAACGCAAATCCCAAACTTAACTCCATCAAAAACTCACGGATGTGTTCCATCAGGGCGCGTTCCAGCTTCCGTTCTTGAGCTTCTTCAGTTAGCGTTAGGAAGTCGAAATTGTATGGATCTTTAATGAGCTGCTGGGCTAAGTCAGACTGGGGAGCAGGGAGCGATCGGGTGCATCCCACTTTTGTAGCCCTCACCCTAAATCCCTCTCCCGCTTTGGGCTACCGTGTATACAGAAGTTCCCCTTAAACTATTTGAATCAGATTCGGGGTGGAGTCAATGCTAGAAAATCCTATCCTCATTCATGCTCAAGAGTTCAAGGGAGCCGCCTTTGGGGATAAACGG
>JAAUQZ010000275.1 GCA_012033355.1 Leptolyngbyaceae cyanobacterium RM1_406_9
CGACCTGCCGACTATGCAAGGGGCGGATCGCCATTTGCGAAGAATTTGAAGTTCCTTGCGAAGTGGCGATCGTCTCTGCCCATCGCACGCCCGAACGTATGGTGGACTATGCAAAACAGGCGCATCTGCGCGGACTCAAAGTGATCATTGCCGGGGCGGGTGGGGCTGCCCATTTGCCGGGAATGGTGGCTGCGCTGACCCCGCTACCTGTGATTGGTGTACCCGTTGCTAGCCGTCATCTTCAGGGAGTGGACTCGCTTTACTCGATTGTGCAAATGCCTGCTGGGATTCCCGTTGCGACGGTGGCGATCGGCAATGCCAAGAATGCCGGACTGTTAGCGGTACAAATTCTCGCTAGCCATCAGCCCGACTTGCTCAAGAAAGTGCAGCAATATCGGCAAGAATTGAACAACCTGGTGATGGACAAACAAGCTAGGTTAGATGAGATAGGCTATCGACAATATCTTGCAGAATCCTGAAGACGCGACATGACAGAAGCTACTCAAATCCGCCCTGCTGCCAAGCCCACCGCCCTGACGATTCACTATCAGGTGGCAATGCCGCAGCCTGAAACCCACCTGTTTGAAATCACGCTCCAGATTAAAGGCTGGCAAGCAGACGTACTGGATTTGAAAATGCCCGTCTGGACACCTGGATCGTACCTGGTGCGAGAATATGCCAGACACCTTCAGGATTTCACAGTGGAAGCAACCGATTCCACTAAGTCGCTGTCCTGGCAAAAGCAAAGCAAAAACCACTGGCAGGTCAACACGGCAGGCACGGCAGACATTACTGTGCGCTACCGCATTTTTGCGAATGAGCTATCGGTGCGAACCAATCACCTGGATGCGACGCACGGTTACTTCAACCCAGCGGCAACCTGTTTCTATCTACCAGGGTTTGAGCATAGACCGATTCAAGTTACTATCATTCCGCCCAGATCTGACTGGCAGGTTTCCACACCCCTTCCCGCTGCTTCTGGGAAAAATTCTTTCCTTGCGGCTGACTTTGACACGCTGGTAGACAGTCCCTTTGAGGTGGGCAAACAGCAGGTGTATGAGTTTGAGGTGCTGGGCAAACCCCACGCGATCGCCATTTGGGGACAGGGCAACGCCGAGCCAGAGCAAATCATTGAAGATACGCGCAAAATCATTCAGGTCGAGGCAGATCTGTTTGAAGGATTGCCTTACGATCGCTACCTCTTCCTCCTCCACCTCTCGGCTCAGGGCTTCGGCGGACTGGAACACAAAGATTCCTGCTCACTCAACTATCCTCGTCTGGGCTTCCGATCGCCCGAACGATACAATCGCTTCATGCAGTTGGTCGCCCACGAATTCTTTCACCTGTGGAACGTCAAGCGCATTCGCCCCAAAGCGCTAGAAGTGTTTGACTACGAGGCAGAAAACTACACCCCTTCCCTCTGGTTTAGCGAAGGCACCACCAGCTATTACGATCGCCTCCTCCCCCTTCGAGCAGGCATTTACGATGTTTCCTTCTTCATAAAGGAATTGAGCAAAGGCATTACCCGATTCCTGCAAACTCCTGGTCGTCTGGTGCAGCCTTTAGGTGAATCGAGCTTTGATGCCTGGATTAAGCTTTACCGCCGCGATGCCCACAGCGACAATGTGCAAATTTCCTATTACCTCAAGGGTGAAATGGTATCGCTGCTGCTGGATTTGATCATTCGGGCAGAGCATGGGAATGGGCGATCGCTCGACCAGGTGATGCGCCAAATGTGGACTCAGTTTGGCAAATCTGAAACGGGCTTCACTCCTGAGCAACTTCAGTCTGTGATCGAAGCGGTTGCCGAAACCGACCTATCTGACTTCTTCCATCACTTCCTCAACACCACAGAGGAGCTTCCGTTTAATCAATACCTGGAACCCTTTGGGCTAAAACTTGTAGCCGAAGGCGAAGACGAACAGCCGCCCTTCTTGGGAATGACCGTAAAGACAGAAGCCGGACGAGAAATGATCAAGTTTGTCGAAGCAGGCTCCCCGGCGCAGCAGGCAGGCATCGATCCGGGAGATGAACTGTTGGCGATTGATGGCTTGCGGGTAACGGCCGAGCAACTGGGCGATCGCCTCAAAGACTATCAGCCCAACCAGGTGGTTCACCTCACCTTCTTCCACCAAGATGAACTGAAAACGCACCCCGTTCGGCTTGCTGCCCCCCGCCCTTCGCGCTATCAGGTCAGGGCGATCGAAAATCCCTCAAAGGTACAGCAAGACAACTTTTTGGGCTGGCTCGGTGCCTCTTTGAAGGACATCTGAGGAGAGCCAGATCTGGCTCTCCTTAGCTTTGCCCAAATGCTAGGACTTGAGCCGCACTCAGGTCAAACCCAGGAATTACGGTTGACTTGATTGGGTTATCGCCTGTGTAAACAGTATCTTCATATTGCCCATTCACCCAGAGGCACAGGGTTATCTGCTGCATTTCTGGGTCGATGATCCAATATTCTGTTATTTCCCGTGCCGCATACTCCGTGCGCTTGTGGCGATAGTCACGATCGCGGTTCTCCGTTCCAGGTGACACCACTTCAACGACCAGAGCAGGCGAAGGCATATCGCGGGTTAGCGTTGCCCGCCTTGCTTCAACCAAAGCAGCCCTAGATTCTTCTGAATGCACAATCAGATCCGGCAGTCGGCATTTTGCCCGTCTCCCGGACACTTCAATTTCAGTATCTTTCAAAGCCAGTAGCGTAATTGGAAAATGCTTCGCTAGTTCAAACAATAGAAACTTAGCAATGCTAGCGTTGAATTGGCTTTCTACAGGCATTTCAACCAGTTCTCCGTCTACAAGCTCGTAGCGCTTGTCAGTGCCATCGTCATAGGTAAGATATTCCTCCATCGTCAGGAATTTAGGAGAACCGGATACAGTTTGCGTCATGGTCAAAAGCTCCACGATTGATACTGTTAGTCCTGTGGCAGACAACGTTAATAAAACATATAACCTTTTCAAAGCACCTGTGGGATGGGCATCTTGCCCATCCAGAGCAAGCAGGTAGAATGTCTATACCACAAATATCGGGGTTTCTAAAATTTTAGCCGAACATCAGTACTGTCACTGGTGCGGATCACAGCGATCGCCAAAATTCCGGGATTAAATGGAAATAGCTTGAATCTGTGAAGGGGTTTTGAATTGATTCAGGTTGCACTACTGAGTCAGCGGGCGATTTGAATGATGGCGATCGCCCAATTTACAGTAGGTAAGCATGACAAGACAACGATGGGGCCGCTACCTCAGACGACAGGGGTTTGACCTTTGGCAGCGCTTAAAAACTCATCCACCTAAAGAATGGGTGCGGCATCTGCAAGCCAGAAGTGCCGAACTTTGGCGATACATCAGGGCGGACTATTCCGAGGATTGGGTTCATCGCTTTAGGAATCAGCGGGTTAAGGTTGTTGGCTATCTCAAGACCAACACGCCAGACGATTGGCGCAGTCATCTAAAAGTACAAAGTTTGGCTTTTCGCCAACATTTAGCAACCCATCCATCCTGGCTGCCGGGGGCGGCGGCGGCGACAGTTTCGCTGATTTTATGGCAAATTGGCGTGTGGCAACCTTTGGAGCGGGTAGGTTACAACACACTGTTTAAGGTAAGGCGACTGTTGCCCCATGAAGGCTGGTCTTCAGAAATTGTATTGATTGCAATTGACGATGAGAGCTTGAAGGAATACGGTTCGTTTCCCTGGTCACGCGATCGCTACACCCAACTTCTGCAAGCTTTAAAAGCATCTCCTCCAGCCGTCGTCGGGTTCAATATTCTGTTTGCTGAGCCAACGCCCGAAGATGCAGCACTGGCACAGGCGATGGTGGAAAATGGCTCTGTTGTACTGGCAGTTGGCTGGGATGCATCCACCGAATTTGTGCCGCTAGTGCCAACGTTTGAACAGGTAGCTGGGGTTGGACATATCTATAATCCGGTTGAACCAGATGGCATTAGTCGGCAAGTGCCGCTTCACCTGGGGGGAACATCAGAAGCAGGAATTGCGGAGCGTAGAATCCCGGCCTTTGGCTTAGATGTTGTCCGTGCTTACAATCGCAGGAGCGATCGCCCTGTTCCGCTAATTCAACCTGTACCTAAACTAGAGCAACAAAATGCCTGGGTTAACTGGCCCGGTTCACGAGAAGACTTGCGTTCGGCAACCTATTCATTTCGAGATGTTATTGCGGGCAGAGTGCCTCCAGAAGCGTTCTCTGGCAAAATTGTTCTGGTTGGCCCAACTGCAACAGGGCTAAGTTCGCTGCAAACGCCGTTTGATCAGAATCCACCTGCTTCCAGTTTGCAACTCCATGCAGCCGTGATTGATAACTTGCTCAAACAGCGGTTTTTGCAGCGATTGCCCTGGTTTGCAGAAGGATTGCTGATTGTCGGCGTGGGCGTGGGTTCTAGTCTAATTCTGGCTTCGCTGGGGTTTAAGCGGCGAACGGCAATGACGCTGCTGGTGCCGATTAGCTGGGTGGCGATCGCCACGCTCCTATTCACCAGCCAAAATGTATGGATTCCGATTGCGGCTCCGGTGGGTTGCTTTTTGCTGGCGGGGGCGGGTATTCAGGTGCGCGACCAGCTTGAGAAACAGCAGATTATGAGTTTGTTTGTGCGTCACGTTTCTCCCCAGACGGCAGCGTTGATTTGGCGCAACCGAGCCAGTATCTTTCAGCACGGTCAGCTTGAAGCTCAGGAACTGATGGCAACTGTGCTGTTTATGGACATTCGCAACTTCACTACTATCTCTGAAAGTATGTCGCCGCGTGAGGTGCTGAACTGGCTTAACCTCTATCTGGGCACCATGACCCACTGCATTCTTAAGCATGACGGCGTGGTAGACAAATACATTGGCGACGCAATCATGGCGGTATTTGGCATTCCGCTGCCGCATACGTCAGTGGCCGAAATCAAGCAGGATGCGGTAAATGCAGTCACAGCGGCGATCGCCATGCAAGAGCAGCTTACCCGACTCAACCAAAAGCTACAGCAGTCTGGCTTACCCACTATCCAGCACGGCATCGGCATTCACACAGGCATGGTCGTCGCAGGCAGCGTCGGCAGTCCCCAGCGGCTTAACTATTCCGTCATTGGTGACACTGTGAACATTGCGGCTCGACTAGAGCGGTTAAACAAAGAGCTTAAGTCCACCCAACCTCACACATTACTCATCAGCAGCACCACATTTGATTATGTCCATCATCACTTTGCGGGTAGCCCCGTGCAAACTTTACAGCTTCGAGGTCGCCAGGAGCCAACCATTGTCTATGAAATTACGAGTCAACTGTGAGTGAGGTAGATATCATAATGAAGCTGTAAGGTGGCAGATAACCTCGAACACCCAGCCAACAAACTTGTATCTAATACAATGGCACGATTCACCAAGTTATCCTTTCATCATCAATAAAGTACTCTACAAGGTAGCGATCGCCCCACTCACACCCAATCGTCACTTAGGATCGTGGATCAAATAATCTGTAAAACCAGAATCTCTGTAGGGACATGGCATTGCTATGCCCCTACACAGGAGAATTACACATTAATATATCCGCAATCCTTAACAGTTTATTGTCCCCGTTCTGGTTTGCAATCTGCAAAACCTAACGCCTCTGTATCGAGAAGACCAGCGATCGCTAGTTTTCAGTAAATGGCATTAAACATGGTTGAAGGAAGAACAGGCTAGTATGCCCAATAAAATGGCGCGTTTGCTGGTCAGCAATGTACCTGTGGGATAGCATCGTACTATGTAGATAGGCATAAGCAGCAGATAGAGCTATCCTCCCAAAAACTCTGTAGGATCTGTTTTTAATGGATGTTGCACATGAACAGAGTTAATCGGTTGATGAAATGTACAATTCCTACAAATATTAGGCAAGTTGCCACTTTCCTGCTGTGTCCAAATACGCTGATTCAGACGACTATTGAACAATGTAACTAGATTTTCACGACTAACATTACCTAGATATAGTTCTTCACTCGCATCATAATCACAACACGCACAGGCAGAGACTCTGCCATCCCAATAAACTTGCATTCCAAAGAGTGGTAGCAAGCAGGCTTCACGATTTTCACTTACGGGAAGCCATTCAGCATCTCCTGGCAATTCTCCAGAGAGCGAATTGCCCCAATTGGCATAGTTGTATGTAAACCCATAGGGAACCATAACGCCCAAATTCTGATGAATAAAGTCTTCAATTTCCTTCTTTGCAGGAGATTGGAGCAAACGAAATCCGATTGCTAATCGGCAGGGACTTTTCACCTCCTGCCACAACTCACCAAATCTACGTAGATTCCTGACAAACTTATCGTATTGCCGAGTCTTTGTAATCTTGAATCCTTCTTCAGCAGATAGACCATAGCAAGACAAATGAACTTTACACATAACTTTTATCAGTCTTCTGACTTGATCATCAGACAGACGTTCGAGCGCGAATAAATTCGTTGTTATGCTAGGAAGGATAGACGAGCGATGTTGTTCCAAGATATCCAACCTATCTATTAGTTTTTTATCTAGCAAAACATCACCAACCATTGGAGTTAGGGATAGAGTACCTCCTCCCATAGAGATGTAATCCTGCACTATCTTTTCAAACAAGTGCATTGTCATCGTTCCCTTAGACCTAGTTTGCTGAGTGTAGGGACAGAACACACAAGCTGAGTTGCAGACGTTTACAGTTTCACAGATTAAAAATAACGGTTTGAGTTTAGGGTGATGCGGTAGGAGCGTTTGTACTTTTTTAGGTAGAAATCGGTTCATCCAATGTGACGTTTCTGGCAGCACCATCTTGCTCCACAGACCTGCTGTTTGTAACCGATCAACTGTTGCTTTTTGCATTGCAGTAACTAGGCTCATGGAACCAAATCCTGAAAATCGTAGTTTTTAGTAGGGCGTTATTGCATGAAATAGAGATTGTAGGGGGTGCATCCCAGTTTTGCAAGTTTGCCCTCATCCCCCAACCCCTTCTCCCAAAAAGGGAGAAGGGGAGCCGGATTGAAGTCCCTCTCCCGCTTTGGGCTACGCCCTTTACGTTTATCCGCAGTAACGGTGAATGGTAGGTTCCCTGGCAGGGTTGTTCACTCAAATAGTCAAATAGTGTTTTGGAGGATTGAGCAATCGAACGATCTCGGCACGCCCGAATC
>JAAUQZ010000276.1 GCA_012033355.1 Leptolyngbyaceae cyanobacterium RM1_406_9
TCATTCCGCATAGCTGCTGAGTTGCAATGTCTAACTTCTTGAAGGTTCTTGTGGGCAGGATAGACATCTTGCCCACCCAAATCAAGCAGGCATCTTGCCTGCTCCACAGGAAACTCTAGTTTCCAGAAATTTAGTTGCACATCGCGTTATTGGTGATTGGTCATTGGTGAATGGTGAATGGTGATTAGCAGGTTACAACTGGCGAATGACAGATAACAAATAACTAACGTATTGCGGCAGGTTCACAAAGCGGTATAAGTTTATAAGATTAGGTGAAAAGCTTATCCTGACTGTAGTAGCAGCTATTGCGCTTCAACCCTTTAGGTCAGGTTTGGTCAGGGCAAAGTAGGCGAAATAGATAGTCATGGCACTGATTGTCCAAAAGTACGGCGGCACTTCGGTTGGCTCGGTTGAACGAATTCAGGCAGTTGCACAGCGAGTCTTGAAAGCGACACAGGCAGGTAACTCGCTGGTCGTCGTCGTTTCGGCGATGGGCAAGACGACCGATGGCCTGGTCAAGCTGGCAAACCAGATTTCAACTAGCCCTAGTCGGCGCGAGATGGATATGCTGCTGTCTACGGGCGAGCAAGTGTCGATCGCCCTGCTGAGTATGGCGCTTCAGGAGCTTGGGCAACCTGCGATTTCGCTGACAGGTGCCCAGGTTGGCATCGTCACAGAAGCCGAACACACTCGCGCTCGCATTCTCAACATTCAGCCGGATCGGATCGAGCGACACTTAAAAGACGGCAAAGTAGTTGTCGTTGCTGGGTTTCAAGGAATTAGCAGCACGATTGATTTAGAAATTACCACGCTAGGACGAGGCGGCTCAGACACTTCAGCCGTTGCTCTGGCGGCGGCACTGCAAGCGGATGCCTGCGAAATCTACACCGATGTACCAGGAATTTTGACGGCTGATCCTCGGATTGTGCCTGACGCGCAGTTGATGACCGATATCACTTCTGATGAAATGTTGGAGCTAGCTAGCCTCGGCGCAAAGGTGCTGCATCCCCGTGCGGTCGAGATTGCTAAAAATTATGGCGTAACGCTGGTCGTGCGCTCAAGCTGGACGGATGATCCGGGTACTCGCGTGGTTTCGCCGATTCCCCAACTGCGATCGCTTGAAGGGTTAGAAATTGCCCATCCCGTCGATGCGGTCGAGTTTGACACCGATCAAGCAAAGGTGGCGCTGCTGCGAATTCCCGATCGCCCTGGCATTGCGGCTCGGCTGTTTGGCGAAATTGCCATGCAGGATTTGGACGTTGACCTGATTATCCAGTCGATTCACGAAGGCAATACCAATGACATCGCCTTTACCGTTACCCAGCGTTCGCTAAATCGGGCTGAGGCAGTCGCGGCGGCGATCGCCCCGGCTCTGCGCGGACACGCCGCCACCCCGCTAGACGAAGCCGAAGTGATGGTCGAGCGCCAGATGGCAAAGGTGAGCATTGCGGGTGCTGGCATGATTGGACGACCGGGCGTTGCGGCACAGATGTTTTCTACCCTTGCCGCAGCGGGCGTTAACATCCAAATGATCTCCACTTCAGAGGTAAAGGTAAGCTGTGCGATCGCCGCTGAAGATTGCGATCGGGCGATCGCCGCACTGTGTCAGGTCTTCAATATTGCCAGTTCTCCGGTGCGGCTATCAGCGCCCCAAGTTGCCGAGAGCCAAACTACACCTGTTCGGGGCGCTGCCCTTGATGTCAATCAGGCTCAGCTAGCCATTCGCCATGTGCCTGACCGCCCCGGCATGGCCGCAAGCATCTTTCAACTGCTGGCAGACCACAATGTTAGCGTCGATATGATTATTCAATCTCAACGCTGCCGTCTGATCAATGGCATTGTCACACGAGACATTGCCTTTACGGTGGCTCAAATGGACGCGATCGCCGCCCAAAAAGCACTTCAGGAAGCCGCCCCAGAGCTAGGCTGTGGAGAAGTCACGGTAGACTGGGCGATCGCCAAAGTCAGCATCGTCGGCATTGGCATGGTGGGGCGACCCGGCATTGCCGCCCGGATGTTTGAGGCGATCGCCCACCAGCAAATCAACATTCAGATGATTGCCACCTCAGAAATTAAGATTAGCTGCGTCGTTGCCGAAGCCGATGGCATCAAAGCACTTCAAGCTGTCCACGCTGCTTTTGGGCTGGCAGGGCGCGAAACCATCCAAATCCCCGCTTAGAAGATGTTTGAGAAATAGTTTATGTCCCTACCGCTTGCTGGGTTATAGATTTAGATTTTTCAAACATCCGCTAAGCCTACCTGCCGTTTTCGTCCTAAATAGGGATGATTTATGGCAAGCAAGCCTAAGGATTGCGGATTTATTAATGTGTAATTCTCCTGTGTAGGGGCATGGCAATGCCATGTCCCTACAGAGATTCTGGTTTTACAGGTTATCTAATCCGCGATCTTAAGCTGCGATCTGTAAACCTGCTCTAGCCAAAATCTGAATAATCAAAGAGTTAATTAGTCCCAGCAAAATTGCGCCCAATATGGCACTCAAAAAACCTTTTTCGAGTCGAAACCCTTGCACAAGATAGGCTGCCAGCCCAAAGATGATGGCGTTAATCACAATTGCGAATAGCCCTAATGTTAGAAAAGTGATTGGGAAAGCTAGAAATCTCAGAATTGGTCCCAACAGAGCATTCAAAATGCCAAAAACTGCTGCTGAAACTAAAGCCTTTTGAGGGCTAGAAATCACCACTCCAACAAAGGGCAGTTTGGAGATAATGTACAAACTGGCAGCAGTGATTAGCCAAATAATTAGAACTCCAACAATCCAAGGCATGGTTAGGGACTCCTCATCTAATTTGATTGGTCTGACGCTTTAAAATCAGCAACTTTGAGTCAAGAGCACGCCTGACCCAAAATCCGCCCCTATTATCCCTGATTTAGTGAGAAGACAGACCGTTTAGGAGAATTTCTTCAAATAGAGGATTCCCGTTTATGGTGTAGCAGGCTGAGGTGTAGAAGGAGCAGGCTCTATCCCCGAACCACCAGGAGCGTCAGGGAAGGGTTCCAGTCCTGGGAATAGGTCTGGACTGGGGGCAAACGGATCGGTCGTACCCGGTGCGCCCGGTATGCCAAAGGGGGCATAGGGAGTGGCTTGGGGGTCGGGAACCAGTCCTGGCACTTCAGTATCAGCAGCGGATTCGGGTAGGGTTGCCAGGGCGACGCGATCGCCCCCCACCGAGCGCAGCAAATCAATTACGCCAACCACATCTTCATACCGTGCCTCCCGCGATGCGTACAGCACCATCAGCCCCTCTGGGCTGGACTGCTGATAGTTCAAAATGACTCCTAAAAGCTGATCCTGGGTAACGGGCTGCTGTTCTACATAGACTTGGCCGATGGGGTCAATGCTGACGATCAACATTTCGCGCATTTGTGGCGTGCCAGTCGAAGCCGTCGGCAAATCAACCCCAATGGCAGACTGTCGAGTCAACCCCACCGCCGCCAAAATGAAGAACGTTAAAATGCAAAAATTACGTCGATCAGCGGAATTATTTCAATCCGCACTTCTTCCGCTGGAGAGTCTAAATTGATTTTCATGGCGATCGCCGTTTGGGGTTTTGCTATTGTCATTAGTCACTTGTCCTATATCAGGATTAACTGATGACCAATGACCAGTGACTAAATAAACAGTAACCAATAATCAAAGCCCACTGCCGCTTCCAAAACTAGGTGGAGCGTCAGGATTAATGGGTCTTGGCACAGAATTGTTTCGCAGTGCCCAATTCTTTCGATAAATTAGCTCTAGCTCATTGCCAGACTGCCGAAATAGTTTTGCCTGACCAAATACGAGACCTTGAAAAACGCGGTAGAAGGCAAGGCTGGCGATCGCAATGATTAGTCCTACCGCAGTCGTGATTAGTGCCTCCGCGATCCCCAGCGTCACCCCAGCCGTTGAAGCAGTCCCCAAGTCTCCCAGGCGAATCGAGCCAAGTGAGCTGATCAACCCCAGCACCGTTCCGAGCAGCCCCAACAAAGGTGAAATAGCAATTACCGCCTCTAAGATCTTATCACCCCGCCGCATGGCTGCCAGTTCCTCGTCCGCAGTCGATTCCAGCGCAAGCTGAAACACCTCTGGGTCAGGGTTGTTTAACTCTAGAGCTGAGTAGAGAAATCGTCCAATCGGTTTATCGTTGGCTTTCCTGGCAATTTCGGTCGCATCGCTCCATTCGCGCCGCGCTGCTTCTAGCACCCGCCCTGCAATTTCACGCTCACGACTCAAAATCTTTGACCAAAACCAAATCCGCTCAATGATGGTGCTGAGCGCCAAAATCGACAACAGCAACAGCGGCCACATGGCAGGGCCACCCCTCGCAAATAGCTCTGGAATATTCACAGCCTCGTTCTACCTCCGTTTCTCGTACCCAGCCCAATTTTGCCAGAAAGCAGGGCATCTCAGTTTTGCAGGGCATCTCAATTTTAGAGACTTACAGCAATTTCCACTTGGATACACCACAAAACCTGGTAGGGGCGGTTCGCGAACCGCCCCTACGCTGCGGCTTACCCATTCAGAAATGGCTGTAACCTTCATACGCAACAAAAGTCTGACCTCCGAAAAGATTAGACCTTGATTTGAGCAAAAAGGTTCAGTCATCAATGGCGCGGCACCCAATGCCAAAAACAATATGAAACGGAGTCTTTTCAATCAAAAGGCTTTATCTACTGTTCTGACTAGATGCGATTGTTCGCGTTTCCTCATTGGAACCCAGAGCAGACGAAACCTTTGATTATGCTGAGGCGATCGCCAAACCTGCCCCTGAGTCCAAACACAACAATTACCGTATTCAAACTTGCAGCAACCAGATCAGAACTTACATCTGCCAAATTGCCATGCCTGATCGCAAAACCATACAGTTCGAGACCCAGGCTTTCTTGGTAAGCTGATAGACTGGAACCCCTTTAACATTGCACCATGCCCGCGCCCACTACTTCCGCTTCACCCAGCCTGACTGCCTTTCCGCTAACTGCCGTTGTCGGTCAAGAGGCAATTAAACTCGCACTATTGCTTTCTGCAATCGATCCGGGCTTAGGCGGAGTCGTAATTGCGGGTCGTCGGGGTACTGCCAAATCCGTGATGGCGCGAGCGCTTCACGCCCTTTTGCCGCCCATTGAGGTAGTCAAAGGTTCCTGCTGCAACTGTAATCCTAACCGCCCTGATGAGTGGGACGACGAAACGGTGAAGCGGGGATTGGAAGTTGGGGAATCGGAGATCACCAATCTAAAATCAGAAATAGAGGAGTTGCCTGCGACTGAGGTGATTCCGGCTCCGTTTGTGCAAATTCCGCTGGGCGTGACAGAAGATCGGCTACTGGGTTCGGTGGATGTGGCGCAGTCGATTAAGCAGGGAGAAACGGTGTTTCAGCCGGGACTGCTAGCCGAGTCGCACCGGGGCATCCTATATATTGATGAAATTAATTTGCTGGACGACCAAATCTCTAATTTGCTGCTGTCGGCGCTGACAGAAGGACGAAACCTGATTGAGCGGGAGGGCATCAGCTTTCAGCATCCGTGTAAGCCGCTGTTGATTGCTACTTACAACCCCGAAGAGGGAGATCTGCGGGAGCATTTGCTCGATCGAATTGCGATCGCCCTCTCAGCCGATGCTGTTCTCGGTTTAGACGATCGCGTTGCCGCCGTCGAGCAAGCCACCCGCTACTCAGAATCACCCCAAGAATTCTTGCGTCAGTATGCCGAAGACATTGACGGACTCAAAACTCAGATTATCCTGGCGCGGGAATGGCTCAAAGATGTGCAAATTTTCTCCGAACAGATTGCTTATTTGGTGAACGAGGCACTACGCGGCGGCGTTCAAGGACATCGGGCAGAACTGTTTGCCCTGCGCGTCGCCAAAGCCCACGCCGCCCTAGACGGACGCACCGAAGTCAACGCCGAAGATTTGCGAAAGGCAGTCGAACTGGTGATCGTCCCCCGTTCCACCATCGTGCAAACCCCTCCTGAAGAACCGCCGCCCCCGCCCCCGCCCCCACCGCCTCAAAACCAGGACGAACCTCAAGACGAATCTGAGCAAGAGCAAGACGAACAGGAGGAGCAGGAAGAGCCAGAACAGGAACAGGAGCCGCCCAGCGTTCCAGAGGAATTTGTCTTTGACCCAGAGGGTGTAATCCTCGACCCATCCGTGCTTTACTTTGCTCAAATGGCAAACCGCCAGGGCAAATCCGGCTCTCGCAGCATCGTTTTCTCAGAAGACCGAGGGCGCTACGTCAAGCCCATCCTGCCCAGAGGTCAGGCTCGTCGCATTGCCGTTGATGCCACCCTGAGAGCCGCTGCGCCTTACCAGAAAGCCCGTCGTCAGCGGAGTGAAGCGGCTCGTCATTCGTCATCTGTCATTCGTCATTCGTCGTCGGCTGGCACCCAGTCTCTAGCTCCAAAACGAGTCTTTGTCGAACAGTCAGATATTCGCGCTAAACGGCTAGCCCGTAAAGCCGGAGCATTGGTGATTTTTCTGGTAGATGCTTCTGGTTCGATGGCGTTAAACCGGATGCAGTCTGCTAAGGGAGCGGTTTTGCGGTTATTGACCGAGGCTTATCAGAACCGAGATCAGGTGGCGCTAATTCCCTTTCGGGGAGAGCAAGCTGAAGTGTTGTTACCGCCGACCCGTTCGATTGCCGCCGCCCGTAGACGGCTAGAGCGAATGCCCTGTGGCGGCGGTTCACCCCTGGCGCACGGACTGACGCAGGCAGTGCGAGTTGGCATGAATGCTCAGCAGTCAGGCGATATCGGTCAGGTAGTCGTTGTGGCAATTACAGATGGACGAGGGAATGTGCCGCTGGCGCGATCGCTAGGAGAGACGATTCCCGAAGGCGAAAAACCCGACATCAAAGCAGAATTGCTAGAAATTGCCGCCAAGATTCGAGCCACCCGAATTCAACTCTTGGTCATCGACACCGAAAACAAGTTCGTCTCAACCGGGTTTGCCAAAGAACTCGCAAAGCAGGCAGGCGGGAAGTATTATCACTTGCCCAAAGCGACCGATCAGCGATCGCCGCGATGACAAAGGGGGCGATCGCGGATGATGAAGGGGTAAGGGGGAGGGAGTGGAGGGATGGAGGGATAGGAGGATGATGAGACTTAGTGTAGAGCAAAACGTAAACTA
>JAAUQZ010000011.1 GCA_012033355.1 Leptolyngbyaceae cyanobacterium RM1_406_9
TCGAAACTTAGCTCAAAGCTGAGAGAAAAATTCTTAGCGCAATCAGCAGCGATCGCTACATCGGGAATTTGTCTCTCATGAATGTCAGCGTTTCTTCTAACGCCGCGACCGGGAGACGGGTCGCGGCCGAACCAGACGCGCCAGGGAATTCAGTGCAATAGCGGCAGGGGTCGTCTGTAGGCAGCAACTCAGCTTGTTGACGGAGGCGTTCAGTCATTTCGGGAGACAACCTTCCCAGCAACTGCCTTTCGCTTCCACTTCCAGCCAAGAAAACGAGCGTTAGACTTCCTAGCCGAATGCGATCGCCGTCTTTAATCAAACTCCGCTGCACTTTCTCTCCGTTAACGTAGGAGCCATTGCTGCTATTCAAGTCGGTCAAGAAAAACCCGTGATTTTCGATGTATTGAATTGCTGCATGACAGCGAGACAGGCGCTTATCCGCAATTGGTACCGTCACCTGACGAGAATCGCGACCTATAATCCAGGTATTCTCAGGTTGAGAGAGCATTTGCGTATTGCCATCTCGCAAATTAGTAATGAGGTAAACCTGATGGTTAAGTACCATCCCCTGAATGTAGGGAAACATCATTCCTGGCAGTGAGCTACCCCCAGAGTTTTCCAGGTTAAGAATTTCATCTAACAGCTCTCGATGATGTTCATAGAGCTTCAAAAACAACTGATACAGTCCTAAACGCTGCTTTAGTTCTGTGTTTTCTACCGTATCTAATAGTTCTGATGAGTACTTGGCTAGAAAATTTGCGTTGATCATGGCTAACTTTGTGCTGGCTGGGCGTGAAGAGCCACACTGTCCTATTTAATGGGGTAGCTGAAGCGGTTGAGGACAATGTGAATGAGCTTGATAAGCATTGAAATCTGTCGGGATGCCCCTGAGATGGCTAGTCATTCCATTTGCAGACGCTCAGTTGAACTGGGGTTCTATAAGGGGTTCTAGGAGAGGGGTCTATGAGAACCAAATCCAGACTAAAGCCTCTTTCTGCTAGAGATAACCGCAGAATTACCATAAGCACAGGCTCCAAAAACATTTTCAGGTAGTGAAATCTACGGAGGTCAAACCTGCCGTAAAAAACTTAACAGCTCTCGATTGACGGTTTGAGGGGCTTCCTGCTGAATCCAATGACCACAATGAGGCACTAGCTTAACTTGACAAGGTGCATTCACTAGTTGGCTAATGCCTTCGGTCATGGTCTGGCTGAGCAAAAAGTCGTCTTCGCCCCACAGCACCAGGGTCGGTACGGTGACGGGTTCAGGCGATCGCCCCCAATGGCGAAACCAAAATTGAGGAGCTAGCCATTGGCGGTAGTAGTTGATGGCCGCAGATAGAACGCCTGGCTTTGCCAGAGCCGCTTGGTAGATTTCAGTATCCCTTGTAGTGAAAGCGCCTTTACGGATTGCCTGTTCTTGAAACAGATTCTTGACGAAACTCTGTAGGTTTTGCTGAATCAACCACTCGGGCAATCCTGGAATTTGAAACGCTAAAACGTGCCAGCTTCGCCGCAGTTGATCTAGATTACTGACTATCTCTTGCATGAAGCGCTGGGGATGAGGGGCATTGAGAATAGCCAGTCGGTTGAGGTAGTGAGGAAATTTTTGGGCCAGATGCCAGGCGATCGCCCCACCCCAATCATGTCCTACTATATGTGCCTGCAGATAGCCTAAACCTTCGATCAGTCCGCGAATATCGGCACTGAGCGTATCCAGGTCATATCCGCTTTGCGGCTTGTCAGAATCGTTGTAGCCCCGTAGATCAGGCACTACAACCTTAAAGTGGCGTGCCAGAGCCGGAATCTGGTGTCGCCAAGAATACCAAAATTCTGGAAAACCATGCAGCAGAATGACTAGCTCCCCTTCTCCTTGAGTCACGCAGTGCAATCGAATCCGATTTGTCTCAATGAAGTGGTGCTGCCATCCAGAACTAAGTGCGGTCATAGAAGTTGAAAAGAGCGTGTATTTGAGCTTTTTTCGCTGCCGAAGCCTGCCTCTCCGGGCTGCTTTCCTTGTACTGGCACAGAGCGAATCTGAGGGGATTCCAGCAATTGAGCTAGCTCTCAACGGACTAGGCAAGTCTGGCGAAAGCAGGTGCCTGCAAACGATAGGGCTGTCAAGATTGTTGCATTTCCCAGCCTAGCATTTGGGGATCAAAACCAGAATAGAGAAATTAGAGTTTATTTGCTTACTTAAATAATTAAAAACTAGAACGGTTTGTTCTTTAACTTCTGCAACTTCGTGCATTTAGACGCTACAATTTTCAAAGGTTTAGAGACAATTTAAATGCCTGTTCTAAGGTTTACAGAGTAATAATCTAAAGTTAACTAAGGGTTAATGTTTCGCTGATTTTGGTACAGCCGCTATGTTTTGAATCGGAATGACCCAGAAGCTTTAAGTGGGTCTTCACAGTACCTCACTGAAATCTTTAAACCGAGTTTGAGCGTATTGCTATACAGGCTGAATTTTTAAAAACAGGGGCAGTAAGACCGTTACCAAACGTACCGCTTCTCGCCTCAGTCGTGGAACAGGACTACTTAAAGTTAGAGATGACTGGTGCTTCTGCTGAACCGTAGGTTCCCCAAATTTCCCTAAGGAAGGAACCGTGTTCATCTGCTTCATGTGGACACTAAACCTATATCCCTGGTGCGATGTTTGTTACTTCTCATTCAGCGCCTCCCTTTCTAGAAAAGTTGCCCTCTAACCTCACGCTAGAGTCAACTCTACAAGAGCTGCATCTGCACGATCGCCAAATTGAGGTAGATAACCCCGGTAAAAAAGCTGCAAAGCTGTTTGACGCAAATCCTTTTTTGCCAGGAATCATTCTACTTGAACAGGGACAACTGGTCGGAATGATTTCCCGGCGGCGATTTCTAGAGCAAATGAGCCGTCCTTACGGTTTGGATTTATTTCTCAATCGTCCACTGCGAATCCTATATCAGTTTATCTCGACAGAATTTCCGGTTTTGGCTAGCGATACGTTAGTTGTTGATGCAGTACGTGAAGCGTTGAAGCGATCGCCAGAGCATCTGTATGAACCGATTGCAGTCCAGTTAGATGCTCAAACCTACCGATTGCTAGATCTGCATCAACTGTTAATGGCTCAGTCTCAAATTCACGAACTCGCTAAGCAACTGCTGAACGAACAAGCTCAAACTCAAATGATTCAAGCTGAAAAGATGGCGAGTTTGGGACGGATGGTTGCTGGGGTTGCCCATGAGATTTTCAACCCGGTCAACTTTATTTGGGGAAACGTGTCGCATCTGTCTAATCATATTCAAAGCCTGATTAAGCTGTTGTCTGCCTATGAATCGAAAATTCCTGCTTCATCTTATGAAATTCTAAAGTTAAAAGAAGAAATTGAACTAGATTTTGTGCTGGAAGATTTGCCCCAAATTCTTAACAGTATGAAGCTTGGATCTGAACGCTTGAAAATGATTGCAGGAGGGTTGCGTAACTTCTCCCACATGGATGAGACGCAGCTTCAGCCAGCCGACTTACACCAGTGCATTGACAATACGCTACTGATTCTCAACAACCGAATTAAAGGTGAGATCGATATTGTCAAAAGCTATGGCGATTTGCCTCTAGTTAATTGCTATTCGGGTCAGCTTAGCCAGGTGTTTATGAACCTGATTAGCAATGCGATTGATACTTTATTCGAGAAGAAAGCACAGCAGAATTCGGCTTTCAGACAGGTTCAGCGTGAGGAGGCGATCGCCTGGCAGCCTCAGATCGAGATTACAACAGAAGTTTACTCGGCGATCGCTCAACCCCCACCGCCAGGTCAGGGAAAAAGCTCTGACTCAGCATACTCGGATTGGGTAGCAGTTCGCATTGTTGATAACGGTTGTGGCATCCCAGATGATATTCAAAAGCGAATTTTTGAAACTTTTTTTACGACAAAACCCGTCGGCAAAGGAACTGGCTTAGGGTTGGCCATTAGCTATAGCATTGTCACTGAAAAGCATCATGGTAAACTCAATCTCAAATCTCAACTAGGCATCGGTTCTGAATTTGAAATTCTTTTGCCACTTCTTTCATGAGTAACCCGCTTCGGCGATTGAAGTTTTTACCCTGGCTGCCCCTCTTTCAGGTCGCCGCCCTCGCTACAGGTCTAACTTTTGTTATAGAAATTTTGCTTGTCGAAGGCACACAGGTTCCATCGATCAGCCAGTTGTTAAACATCCTCTTGCAGCCGCCACTCGGTTTGTTCATGGTGCTGGCAGCCGCAGTCGGCTTGGGGGCGTTAGCAACTTTTATTTTGGAGCATTTCTTCCAGAAAGTTGTAATTAGTACACCTGTGCTTTGGGCGCTGATTTTGTGTGTGATGGTAATGCTTTGGGCGCGATCGCTTCTACAGTTTCCCATTCTTTTTCTCGCTCCAGACTACACAACCTTAATGGGCGTTTTGCTGGGCGTGTTCTGGCAGGGACAAGCCTATTGGCGGCGATATTAGCGGTTTGGCTCAAGCTCTGCCTCTGGCAAATCTAGGTTCAAAATGGTATCTACTGTAGATACAGGCGTACTGTCTGAAGAAGTTGCGTTCGCTGCTGTGTCAGGCTGTGCGGCTGGAGTGGGAGCAGGTGAAAATGCAGGCGGTACTTCTTGGGCAAACAGACGGGCGATCGCTGCCTCTTCACCCCTTGCTTGAGGCGGTGAGCTAGTAACTTCAGGCTGAGCGGGTTCCGGCGTTTGGCTCGGTTTTGGTCTGAGGCGATCGGCTTCAACGGCGCGGGCGATCGCCAACTGCCGTCGTTCCTGGTCGCTGGAGATGCGGTGCAAGTTGTTGCCCAATCCCGGAGCATCCCACTGGCTGGTATCGGGGTCGAGAAAAGAACGAGTCCGCGCCCAAAGGACGGCTTCTGAGCCGCGCATCTCCATTTCATGAGCTTGGTCGAGCCAGTCAATATAGCCGTTTCTACCCAGAGCCGCTGTGGGTGCTTGGTTCGCCAGGTCGATACCGTTCAACCTTTCCTCCAAAGTGAGTTTGAGGTTTCTGCGATCGCCTTCTGTTCCAACACCTGAGCCTGCTGTCGCAACCTTGCCAGTTGCTTCACATCCGCTTCTTCGGGTGAACTTGCCCCATGCTGGTAAGAGAAACTGCCCAGGTTCCAAACGCCATTACCCGGATCGACGTGACCGTAGTAAGCGGGGTTACGCTCTCCGTTTACTGTACGGGTTCCCTCTGCACTACCAACAGCTCTAGCAACCAGCGAATCAGAACCTCCTTCAAATAGTCTGGCTTCTACGTCATCCTGAGGAGCGGAGGAAGAGGGACCGACCGACTCGGTGGAATTTGAAGACTGCGTTGTTAATTCGACTGGAGATGCTGGGGGCGTATGGGCTACGGCGGGAATGTCAAAGCTTAATTCAGCGGGCTTGGTAGGCGCGGCGGTTGAAATAGCTTCAACTGGAGGTGGAGGGGTGGCTATAACGGGTTGAGATGGAGACGGAGGTGGCGGTAGGGGATTTGCTGCGTGATCTGAAACTCCAACTGGAACTGAAGTTGCCTGAGTCGGAATTTCTAACGGCTTTGCCTGAAGCGATGAGGGATTGGCAGAAAGAGTTGGTTTTACGGAAGTGGCTTGCTCTAGTGGCTTGGGAGAAGGGGAAGAAAGGTCAAAGCTTAGCGCGAGTTCATCCGCACGAACAGACACACTATGGGCTAGGGCAACTCCAGCGGAAAGAGGGGCGATCGCCACCCACTGCAATAGGGACATACAGAGGTTTTTCATGGTTTTTCTAAGGTTCGCTCCAGGATGTCTATGGCAGGCTCAACTAGTGCCCATCTTCCGTCTGGCTGCCTTCTCAACGCAGCAAACTGAAGGTAACGGCCCGACCCAATCGCCTCTCCCTGGCTAACCTGTCCCAGATTGGGACGCTTTAGACCACACAGGCGAAACAGGTAAGCCGGAATTTGAGGGGTAGAGAAAATAACACATCCTTTGACGTTAGGCTGAACTCTACCGTCAAAGGGGGCATAAACTGAACCGCCTTTTAGCTCAATGGAAATATCGCCCAGTCCGCCCAGTACAGAATGTCCAGCGATCGCATCCCCAGGCTCTAGCTCCCAGTCCTGATAAATCTGAATGGCTCGGACTTCTTCTGTAGATTGACTGCTACAGCCTGCTACAGAAAGCAGCAGTGCCAGCATCAAGCTAACTTTTCTAAAAATAAATTTACTGATGGCTAAACCGATATCCTGCATACTCATCGCCCTCGTAGAGAATGACCAGCCAGGTCTGAGGGTCAAATTCAAGAGGATACGCTTCTCGTTCTGCTGCAACGCCCGCTCGAACCTCCAAGCTTGGCAGGTGGCAGTAAGGCTCTTTCAGAATGTCTCGAACTCTTGCTTTTGTATCCCGCTCTGGCACAGTCAGCAGTTGAGCCAGTTGCTCTCTTGACAACACAACCTCTGACTTCACACTGCTCTGGCAGACTTCACCCTCACTGCGGCTGGATTGTGCCTCAGGAACCATACCACGCACGTCGATCAGCAGACCCACAAGCGCAAACATTAGCCCACCCGCAAGCAATGGTCTTAAGGTTGACCGTTCAGAATCGTGGTGCTTCATCTTGTCCCTCAACTTCCAGGAATACAAAGCAGGACAGCACAATCAGGAGCCAAACTACACCAAAGAAGATGGGCATTACACAAGCCTGCCTCCAATTAACAGACCTGCCATAACAAGAAACAGACGGTAGCCCCAGATTGATCCGGTTTCAGGAGAAACGGCAATCTGGTAGATGGCGATCGCCGCTGGCGTTAAAATCAAAGCTGCGATCGGCAACCACAGTCCCGGAAAGGATGCCAGTAACAGGTTGATTCCCACCCGCGCAATCGTCGAGCCAACCACCCAAATCACAGCATCTGGCAAGCTAAAGGACGGTGCTGCAACAGATGCAGATTGGCTTCGAGAAGATTTAGAAGGTTTACGGCGGCGGACAATAAACTGGCTGGTCAGCTTGGAGAGCCGCTGCCACAGCAGTTTTCCCCAGATCTCGGCGATTTCTAAAGGAGAGTCGGGTTCGGCAGCGCGGCGTTTTGATGCACTAGCACGCGGATTTGGCGTAGAATCAGGTCTACCCGATCGGTGACGCAGCGTTTGAGCCATTAAAGCAGCCTCTCGCTCTGCCTTAAACAGGTCAATTGATCGAGTCGTGACGACGAATGCTCCGTCTGGCTCTCGCTCGACACAAGGCACCGCTTTTGTCAGATATTCACAGGGGGGAATTTCAGCCACAAATTCGTCTGCGTCTTCTGGAAGGGACTGGCGATCGCGCTCTAGCTTTTCAGCGATCGCCCTCAGTTCTAAAAGAGCCGCTTCCTGAGCGACAGAAAGCTGATTAACCCGCTCAGCCTGTGCTTCCAGACGTTTAATTTCTTCTGTGATTTGCTCTGTTGGCGTGATGCGAGGCGGCTTTAGGTTTAGCTGCTGAATCTGAAGCTGGGAGGCTGATCGCTGCTGAAGCACCTCAACCGTTGCAGAAAAGTTGTCAGGTCGGCTACTTGCTAAAGTTGCCGAAGCAGAGCCACCCCCCTGAGGAATCTGAGTCTGAGAAGGGGGAGAATAAGGGTAAGTTGGTTTGCGTCCACTCTGAAGGGCTTGAAGCTTAGCTTGAATGGCTTTGATTTCTGCCTGCGACTCTTTCATATCAGCTCCTGGGGGGGGTACCTGACTACTCTGATATCTGCTAATACTCTGATTAGTACAAGTGTACTATAAATAAGTCCATTTGTATCCCCTTCGCAAAATTTGTGAAGTCCGTACTTTGAAGTGGGCTTTGCCATGCTTCAAGCTCCTTCTAGCCAAAAAGTTAAGGGGATGCTCATTGAGCACCCCCTTAACTTTTTCTAGATTGATTCTAGATTGATAGCGGTATACGTCTCGGCTAAGACGGTTTTGCCAAAACGGTTTTGTGTAAGCACCCGCTACTGGAAATCATCGTTGTCTGGGTATAGCCCCGAACCATAGGGGCTATCCTCCTGATTCAGGTCAGGCGAAGAAATCGGAGCTTTAGGGATTTCGATGACCGGACGATCTACAGCAATCATCAGAGCAGTGGTAGAAACATCGGGGACATCGGGAAATTCAGCAACCTGCGGCGCAGGAGACTGGTAGCCTGGTGAAAACATATTAGATAGTACACCCACGAAGGTTGCGGCGATCGTTACTCCTGCCCAGGCTAGAGCTATCTTGGGTCGGCGGCTTAGCCGAGAGAAGACCTGCTCCGCAGCCTGTTCTGCGGATTGTTCAGGAGCCGGGACAGGAAGAGACTGCATTCCCTGACGCAGTTTCAGAAGTCGGCTGTGTAGACGCTGTACTACCGGATCGCTCTGGAGCCAGCCTTCGACTTGGCGACGTTCCGCCGCAGTTACTTCACCGTCCAGGTAAGCACTCAGCAGTTCAAAGCGATCGCGCTTTAAGTTATCTAACGCACCCAGGGGCTGCTGATTGTCTATTCCATCCGCCGCTTCACGATGTAACGGCTGATTGGAATCATTACTAGCACCAAAATTAGAGGTCATCTTCAGATTGGAAAGTCAAGTACCAGGTCATACGTAGCAACGAACTCGAGCAGTGACTGATGAGTAAGCAAGAGATGCTTATTTAGTCAAATCATAGGTTAAGCGGCTTGAAACAGGCACGAACTCGAAGCAAAATCATTAACTTGGCAGAACATCTAACCTGGTTCATTGCTCACCCACCTCTTTAGCGACCTTGCTATCGACCGTCAAGATAATTCTGTAACTGATACTGTAGCCGCTGACGCGCCCTGGCAATCCTAGATTTTACAGTTCCCAAAGAAACGCCTGTAATTTCGGCAATCTCTTCGTAGGCCATTCCCTCAATTTCGCGGAGTACGATTGTAGTGCGAAAGACTTCCGGCAGATCGGCGATCGCCTCGCGCAACTGATCATAAAACTCGCGAGTGATTAAATCCTCTGCTGGTCCAGGATCATCCGAGGCAATTTCCCAATCCATCTCACCATCTTCTACCGATCGAGGTGCATCAAGAGATAAAGGGCTGCTGATGCGCTTGCGCTTGCGGAGTTCATCATAAAACAGGTTAGTTGCAATGCGGCTCAGCCAACCGCGAAACTTAGAGGGTTCTTGTAATCGTCGAATATTTCGATAAACCCGAATCCAGACTTCCTGGGCTAGATCGGCGCGATCGGACCAATCAGGAGCTAGATGGTAGAGCACCTTTTCTACGTGGGACTGATAGCGGCGGAGTAGTTCAGCGAAAGCGGCTTTCTCAGGGCGTAACCCGACTTGACATTGCAGAATCAGGTCATAATTGGAAAGTTTTTCGACTTGCACTGGAACTTGAGGCATTGCCCCAGCCACTGACCAAGATACGGGAAAAGGATGACTCATCGGCAACGCTTGACTATGAGAGGTTCCATCTTGTGATGACGCTGGCATTTCTGAGAAGTTCCCACAGATACTGCATAAGGTTTACTAAGCTGTAATGACGCATCAGGGCTTTTTCGGAGCTCGGCTGAGCGATACAGCTAGAAGTTCATCACTCAGAGTGTCTGAGAATTGAACTGCTCAGAAGGATGGCTCACTCTAAAACTTCTAGGACCTTCTAAGTTTTGATTGAGCCTCACACCTGAAGCAGTTTAACCTTACCGTCTTCGGCCAATCGGCTGAGCCAATCTGTGGGACGGTTTTTAATCTGCACACTGTCTAAACACTGGCTCTGGCTCTGGCTTTGAGCGATCGCACGACTTCAAAACTTGCTCTAGCCCTGCCATTGAGACGCTTGTTCCTAAAAGTTTTCTCAAGATAGCTGGCACCCATCAAAACCTATGTCTCTCCCTTACAGGACTTAGAGCGACCTCTATAAGTTTCCCAAGCAGGAGTTATTGCAGGTGGACTGTGAAGAAGCGATCGCCACGCCCCCGGAGGGTTAAGCCAAGTTCAAACCGGCCCAAGTTTCAATCGGGTCAGTCGATTTGACCCGGTGCATTCCGGCTGCTGCAAACCGCTGAAAAGCAGCCTCTCCCTGCTCGGTGAAGTCAACCACACCGGGCACCACAACTGAGGAAGAACAATCTTCTAGCAGATACACTTTTGTTGCCAGGGTTGGATCAGTCACCCGAATTTCAGTCAGCAGGTCGTCAATCGTCCAGGCTACACAGTGGCTTTTGGCTTGTCCTGCGATCGCGATGGCATCAAACTTCAGCAGCTTTTGTAGAAATTTGGGTATTTTTTGGGCGATCGCTGCCTCGCCTGATCTTCTAGCACCTCAGGCTGAAGCACCGAATAGTTTTCGGTCAAGGGATTGCTGCCCTTGATTTCCAAATGGGTCTGGCTTTGACGAGCCAAATTATGAAAGAAACAGGCTTCTTCAAACGCAGAAACTAGAGCATGACCTACGCCACCCAGCATGGAATGGTAGGGCCAAATCGTCAGTGGATATTTACCAACTGAGTCCAGTCTGCGAACGTAGTGCAGCGCATAGGTTTGAAGTGTGGCATGGTCCATCTGGACAACGCTATGGGCGATCGCTGGGTTAACCCGCCAAACGCCCTGCTCTACATCTGACAGGGAAATCATCGTCATTGCGGGTGGATGCTCTCCCGCCTGATTCACCCAAAACACCGCATGAAAGATTTGGGTTGCGGTGTGAGTATCCATCGTCGCTGCAATTTCGCTGATTGATCCTAAATTGCGGTAAATGAATTCGCACAGGCGCACATTGTCTTCCACTGCCCCCATACCCGACCTGCCCCCTACAAATAGCTCGAATCCAGAAATGCAAAACGTATTCTGGACATCGATCGCCAGCAGACAAATTTGGGGTTTGTCATTAGTCGCAGACCGCAGTTCGTGCTGTCTTGCCCAGCTTGCTGCCTCTCCTGCCCGTTCCTGATAGGGGACGCGCCACACCGCTCCTACCTGGGCTGGGTCAAAGTGTGCGGGAATTGGAAGCTGGGTGTTGGCGTTCATCGTCTTCTCCTGGTTTTAGACCCTTCCTGAGTCCTTTTGAGAATAGGCGAAATGGTCTTGCAATTTAACTACAAATCAACGAAATGAGCGCAGAGTTTTGCTCTCTACGCTCATTTCATCTGTAAGGCAACTTGTAACAAATGCTAGATCTTTCGGAGGTTTCCATGAAATCAGAAAGGGCATCGACGACTGACCGTGTTTCGTCTCGATGCCCTTGCTGGTTCGCTCCTCACACTGACATAAATATAGCAGACTTATCCCCAATTTGTCATTAGTTTGAAGAAAGTTTCACAGCAGTATGACAAGATTTACAGTTCTACAGGTGCACAAACCGCCAAACCTTCCTCTAGCAATGCTTTTAGAACAGTTCGTGTTGCCAGAACAAGTCCCAGTCGAGCCTGAGCCAAATCTGAATCAGCGGTTTTTACCTCTGCAAAAATGCGGCAGGCGGCGTGGAAGTTGATAAAGTTTTGGCTAAGAGTTTCGCCTGCCTTCAGGATAGAGGGCTGAAAAGGTGCATCAGAAAGTGTATCTACCGTAGCGACAAGTTGAGCAATCAGCCGCCGCTCGGCAGGGTGTTGAAACCGTAATAATTGGTTGAAGTCGAGCCAGGGAAAAGGTTTTGGCGTTAATACAGACCCTGCCCAAAGCTCACTGGGGGAGAAATGGGATAAGGTGGACGGATTCAATGGACTCGGTAGTTCTGCCTGTTGAGCTAGATAGATTTGAGAACAACATCGGGCATGAGTGTGCTGCAATTCAAATAACTTGGTAGAATTACGCAAAAGTTGGTTATCATTTTCATAAACAAAATTCTTGCTGGAGTGATCGTCTAGGCGAATGGATCGCTCGGTTAGAATTTGTAGCCAACTAGCTAGTCCCAAGTCACTTAGTTGTAGATGAATCCATCCTGGGGGAACAACCTTAACTGTAAAGTTGCGCCACAGCGCATCTGATAGAGGTTGGCGAGCTACAGCTTTGTCCCCGACGGTTTTTATCGATTCAGTTAAACGCGCACCGATTGCCTGAGCAACGATTGTCTGAGAAAGGTTTGCTGATAGTTCACCCGTTAGTCTTGAAAGTTTCAGGGCGATCGCAGACACGTACTCAATTTCAAAAGTGCCCCGGTTAATGATGGTGAGAGGAACAGTTTGAGGCTGTTCTACATCTTTAGATAGATAGCCTTCATTGGACAAATTCGATACCTTGTCTCTGCGCAAAGCTTCCTGCAACGAATAAATGGTTTCCTGCAATCGTCCGGTTATGATTGGCTTTAAGGCTATGGAAGCAATATCGATAGAGGGAAGTTTCACGGCGGAGGCTTGTTACTTACAAAACACAGAGGTTCGTTACGGAACGCAGAAATATTCTTTGTTTGCTCGATTAGCAAATTCTGGAGGAAAATGGCTCACTTTCACTTTAGAAAGTTGTTCTGTAGCTAGCCGAGGGTAATGCAATGGGGGTGTCTACGTATATCACCCTACCTAGATGGGGTGATATGAAGTTAAGCTTGTTGTACCCTATTGGTCGATTTTGGTTTGAGGAGTTGAGTCCTAGCCCCCTTAGCACACTCAATTCATGAATAGTTTCCAAAGTATTCACTGATTCTTCGAGCTTCCGACTATGTACTCAGTATCCTCACAATCCGATACAGCCCGTCCTTTCCTGACCTGGCAAAGAATTTTGGACTGGGCCCAAGAACATTACCGCTGTCGGACTTTTGCCAAAGACGAGAAGATTCCGGCTCGACCTGGACTGCTTTATTTAGTTCAGCGAGGTGCTGTGCGATTAGTTGGCGAGGCTCAGGTGAGCGCCACTGCCAGCAATTCTTCTCGCCTGCCCCGAATTAATTCTGAAGAAGCCTTTTTGGGGTTTGTCGGTGCCGGGCAGCCCTTTGAAATTGTAGCTCAGTCTCCTTTTACGTTGCAGAGTTTAGCCCATGTTGACAATACTGCCGTGATCTGGATGTATTGGCACGATCTAGATAATTGGCCCCATTTCCGCCGTGAGGTGCTAGATGCTTTTCGCTATCAGCATCAGCGTAAGCTTTTGTGGCTCAGCACGCTAGGCCAACGTCGCACAATCGATCGCCTGTTAGGGTTTTTAACGCTGCTGATCGAAGAGTTTGGTGAACCTTGCGAAGAGGGATATTGTTTGCCCTGGGCACTGACTCACGCCCAAATTGGTAGTGCGATTGGCTCGACGCGGGTTACGGTGACTCGTCTAATGGGTAAGCTCAGGCAGCGATCGCTGATTCGTACCTATGGCGACAATTTACTTTGTTTACCTGCTGAGTCTGTTATTCAGCGCGGCGAATCTGTTGCTCAGCGTTGAGTTAAGACAGCTTCATCAAGACTCAATGAAAAAAGAATAGCCTGGAGCGCCTTTGCTGATAGTAAGGGCGCTTCCTTTTTGCCGCCTAACGAATTCGGACAAACCCAGACGCTTCGATTAACGCCTGCCCCTGATCGGTAAGCAGTAGATTGGCATAGGCTTCTCCGGCTTGCTGATCAATCTGGCCATTTTGCTTAACCACAACAAATAGCCTGCGGGTGATTGGGTATTCGCCCGTTTGAAATGCATCTGAATTTAGCTGGGTGCGCTGGGACGAACCGCCACACTGAGAGCCAATAATTAGCGGCTCGATATAGGGCGCTACAAACGAATCGCCAGAGCGGGCACTAATCGGAATGGGCTTAACGGTGCATTGACCTACGATTTCCGGTGCAGAAGCGTAGTAAATTCCACCTGGATCAGTTGAGACTTCCCGCAAAGCTTGGGTTGTAGTGTCAATGAAGCGGGTGCTGTTGCCAAAGTTTTGCCCTCCCAGGATGTTTGCGACGAAAAATTCAACGGTGCCGCCGTCTTCCACTCGACGGGAGTAGGGTGTGATGGGTAAGTTGGGACCACCGACCTGATTCCAGTTGGTGATTTGCCCCGTGTAAATGTCTCTCAGTTGATCCAGGGTTATTCCAGAAAGGTTGAGGTTGGGGTTGATGGCGATCGCCATTCCCTCTAGCGCAACGGGAATTTCTCTCAAAGTAAAGCCACGCTGCTCTGCCTCCTGATATTCCTGGGGGTTAAGCGCACGGGAGGACTGGGAAAAGGCAAGCTGATTGTCGAGCAGCATCCGAATGCCGCTAGCAGAGCCGGGAGTATCTCCAGAGGGAGGGTTTGTGTAGCGCAGTTGATAGCCAGACCAAACGCTTTGAATCACGGGATCAACCTGTCCGCGAATGGGGGCCCAGGTGGTGCTGCCGCCATAGCTAAACAGCCCGGAGGGAACGTTGGGTACTCCTGCAAAATCGTCTGCAACGGGGGCAGGCGGAACAGAGGATGAGCTAGAAGAACCGGGAGACGGGTCTGGACCTCGTCCCAGTAAGTTGCCCAATCCAGAACCCGATCGGGTGAACCACCAAACGCCGCCGCCAATCAGCGCGAGTGTGATCAGCAGAGAGATGAGCAGGGCCGGTGTTTCATTCTTCTGAGCCATAGTTGCTGGGGTGCGATCGCATTCCCTTTTATAGTGCTACAGATTTAAGTCTTGATTAACCAAGTTAAGTTCTTTAAGCGATCGTCATGGCACGGGCACAAAATCGTAACCATAACCAGAGCGAGATCCCGGTTCGATGATGACCAACTGCGCTGCCTGGTTGCGATCGCCCGATGGCAAAAACCGAATTGTACCCGTTGCTCCCTCAACTGCAAAGCCGCTGACGTTGAGCGTTTGCCGAATGCCTTCACGAGTTGGGTTGGTTTCCAGTCCCGCAATCAAAGCCTGGGTTGCGTCATAGGCCATTGCCGTCCGCCAGTTCACGTCACCTCCCCAAAAGGTTCGAGAAGACTGAACAAACTCTGCCTGTGGGTCAGAGAGAATGTGCCAGGGCACGGCAACCACCATGCCAACGGCGGCTTCTCCCCCAACCTGAAGCGTTTTGGGAGTGTAAGTGCCGTCTCCACCGAGCAGGGGCAACTGCCCACGATTGACTGCTACGGCCTGTAGCGCCTGATCCAGCATGGCGGCATTAGCAACCAAAACCAGAACTTCCGCGTCCTGTTCGGCGGCTTGTTGCAGCGTGTCGGCGGCGCTAAAAGCGGGATCAGCCAGGTCAAACTCTGCCAAAATTTGCCCACCATCGCCATAAAGTGCAGTTGTAAATTCGTTCTTCAGCGACTGGCTATAGGCGCTCTCCGAACTAAAGTAAATCGCAGCATTTTGAGCTTGCAGGGTGTTGACCATGTAGCGGGAAAGCGCCGCAGCGGTGAAGCGATCGCTTGGCACAGTGCGAAACACATAATCACCCACTTCTGAAAGCTGCGTTGCCGTGCTGGTGGGCGAAATCATCACCAGCCCAGTGCTTTGATAGATTTCTGCGCTCGCTAGCGTTGCCTCACTGCTAAAGTGCCCTACCACACCTAATACTTCTGAATTGTCTGCCAGTGCTTCCGCCACTTGTTGAGAGACCTGCGGATCGTTGTCATCACTGGCGACCAGCACCTTTAGCGGTACACCGTTAATGCCACCTGCCTGGTTAACTTCAGTTTGAGCCTGAGCTACACCTCTGAGAATTTCCTGCGCCGGATTTATAAAGGTCGCTGCTGGGACTGAGACAGCAACCGTGTAAGCAGTTTGATTACCGATTTGAGCATTGTTGAGGTAAATTAGCGCTTCAGGATCGTTGCGATTAGCCTGAAGTGCTGCTTCCAGGTCGGAGACTGCTTGCTCAAAGTTGCCAGCGGCGATCGCCTCCACACCTGCTTGCTTTTGGGGCGATATCTCAGCCGCAAATAAAACTTTTTCTCCTGCACTCAAGCGTTCCTGAATCGGTGTAGCGCTGCCATTTCCTGAAGAAGCACTGGTTGAATTGCTATTGCCACTTGCTGTTGGGCTTCCAGGACTGAGCATTCCCGGACTCAGCCGATTAAAAAACCACCAGGCTCCGCCACCGAGCAGCGCCAAAGTCAGCAGCAGCGACACGATGAGAACTGGAGTTTCGTTCTTTTGAGCCATAGCAAGTTCACGCCTCTTCTACATAACGCGGGACAGCAACGTGTAAATCAGGCGGAAGATGATGGTGACAGCGATCGCCAACAGCCCTGCCAGTCCCGCCACAATGACCAGACTGGAAAGCGGTATCCCAAACCGCAGCACCACAAAGGCAACGACCGCCAGCGTAACTCCAGCAACAATCGGCAAGTCCCATCCTTCAATCACTCGACGAGCCTGAAGGAAAACCAGAACGGCGATCGCCACCAGCGGCAACCCACCACTCAAGAGCCAAGATCCAGAAAAACTGTAAATGGCGATCGCCAACAGCCCCCCCTCAAACCCAGTAAATCCAGCACTCCGAATTAGTTCCAGGGTCGAAAAGGGGCGTGTAGCGGGACGCATCCCTTGTGGAGCAGCAGGCTGCACAGGGACAGGTGCGGAAGCAGCAGGCATAGGGACAGGGCTGGGAACGGGGGGTGGAGGCGGGGTTTGGTTGGGGGCAGGCGCGGCAACCACTGGTCCTGAAAGGGGGGGCGATGGAGGTGGGGGCGGAGATGCTGGTTTGACCGTCAAGCTGGCGAGTGCTTCTAGCACTTCATCTGCCGACTGAAAGCGCTGGCTAGGAGTGGGCAACAACATTCGATTGAGGATAGCTTCCAGGCGATCGCTCACCTGCGTATAGGCTCGCCAAGCCCATGTATTGCTGTAGGAGTCATACAATTCATCAGGCAGCTTCCCTGTCAAAAGCACAATGCAAGTGACTCCCAGCGCATACAGATCGGTTGACGGAAAAACCTTGTCGCCCCTCATCTGTTCTGGCGGCGCATACAGAGGCGTGTGAATCCCCGTCGATCCTCTAGCGGCCTGACCTGCAACCGCCGAAGTAAGCTGCTTGACTGCACCAAAATCTAGCAAAAACAGCCGTCCGTCCCGGTGCCGCATGATATTAGAAGGCTTGATATCCCGGTGAATGGAGTTGTTATTATGCACAAACCTCAGCACTTTGAGGATTTCAGCTAGCACCTCCAAAACTTCTGTCTCAGAGAACTGTTTCTTTTGCTCCAGTTCTCGCTCCATGTCCTGTCCGTCAATAAACTCCTGCACCAGGTAGAAGAAGCGATCGGGCTTATTGGGAGTGCGGCTGGGTACGTCCAACTCAAAAAAAGCCAGCAAGTCAGGAATCTGAGGATGCTTGTTGCCGAGTTCCTCTAATACCTCACCTTCTCGCTCAAACAGCTTTTGGGCCAGATCCAGCTGGGCCGGACTGAGATCACCCGCAGGCTGAAACTGTTTGACAACGCATTTTCGCATTGCAGGCGTGTAGCGATCGCGGGCCAAATATGCTGCCCCAAATCCACCCCTACCCAGCAGCTTTAACGGCACATAGCGCCCCACCAAAATTAACGGCATCCCGCAGGCAGTGCAATACTTCTGCTGCACTGTTTTCAGCGTGGCGCTGTTATCCAGGTCAGCAAAATGGTTAACGGGTCGAGAGCAAGCCGGACGGGTGCAGTGAACTTCCATAAACCTCGTGACCTACTTTCCTCCAGGGTTGGAGGTGGTTGCCTCTAGTGAGAGCGGTTTGACAGGCTCGGCTGCATCTTTATCAATCCTATCGTCCACCGTGACCGGCTTATGACTGGCAAACTGCGGCAGAATCTCTTCAAAGAAAGCCTCTGCCGCCTTAGAGCGATAGCGATTGGGATTGATAATCACTGAAAGCGTGCGATTGACCACCACGTCTTCAATCCTGGCGCGGTGCAATACGCCCATCTGTAGCTCTTTCTCAATTGCCGAAATTGAGACAAACGCAGCACCTAACCCAGCCTGTACCGCATTTTTAATTGCTTCAATCGAATTTAGCTCCATTTCGATTTTGAGACGACGGGTTTCAATCCCGCAGCGCGTCAAAACCTGGTCAATCACTTTGCGAATCGTGGACTGAGAATCGAGGGTAATGAACTGAAGTTTGTAGAGGTCTTCTTTCTGTACGGTGCTTAAGTGGGCAAGAGAATGCAGAACGGGTAAAATCAGCGCAAGCTCATCTTCTGCATACGGAATAATTTCTAGCGAGTCCTGTAGTTCTGGAGGCACTTCACCGCCAATGATGGCCAGGTCAATCTGCCCGTTTGCTACACTCCAGGCGGTACGGCGGGTGGAATGAACGTGAAGCTGCACCGCTACATCTGGGTAATTCTGCCGAAACAAGCCAATCATCCGGGGCAGCAGGTACGTTCCTGTGGTTTGGCTTGCCCCCACAATCAGAGTGCCACCCTGAAGATTTTGCAAATCTTCGATCGCCCGACAGGTTTCCTGACAGAGCGTCAAGATGCGATCGCCATAGCTGAGCAACAGGTGCCCCGCTTCGGTCAACTGTGCCCGCCTGCCGCCCCGATCAAACAAAGGCACATCTAACTGTCGCTCCAGATTTTGCACCTGAAGGCTGACGGCAGGCTGAGAAACATAGAGACTATCAGCGGCACGCTTAAAGCTTCCCTCGGCAGCGATCGCCTTAAGAATCCGCAACTGATCCAAAGTAAAAGGAAGGTCAGACATGAGTGCTAAACCTGAAAGGAGATAAGGCCCAAAGGCTGAGAACGAACGGACCGATTAGGTAAATTGGACGATGGAGAACCATAATGGATGGATATCTAAATCGGTAAGTAAATCACCTGAGTTGATCAAAAATCACAATGAGCAGATTCGCCCCCCCTGGATTACTGTTTGGCATACGCCGCCCTAAAGTAAACAACTTAAACAACTCGTTGCTTAGAGCATCCTTATGAAGCGGGAGGTTGTCCAGGACTTTCTGAATTTACCAGGAATTGCGGGAGTTGCCCTAATGGATGGGCGATCGCGCCCGTACTTTTTTGGTGTGGATCAATCTCTTAACTTTCAGCAAAAAGAAGCCCTGGCTCAAGGCATCCAACAGGTTGTAGAGACAACCCCAGCAGACTTTGAATTCTTTGAATTTCAGTTCACCGGGCATCAGGTCTACATCTATAAGTTGAATCACGGCATCATCCTTTTAGTTTTAACAGGGAGTAGTCTGGTTTACCCAGCTTACCTACAGGCAGTTGAACAGCTAAAAGTTGAACTCCAGAAAGATATCGCCAACACCATTGCGACCTTTCGCCTTTTGGCAGGCAACATTACCCTGTCTAACCAAAACTACTGGAAACAGCGCCCTGAGTCGAACGCATCCACTGACAGCCAGACCTCCTCATCTGCCGCCCAGTCGGAGCCTTCACCCAAAATCCAGTCTCAAAACAGAACTCCAGATCCCTCCCTGTCCTCAAAAGGTAACAAACCTCCAGTTGATTCTCCGACCCGTCTAGCCTCTACCTCGATCACTACTCACCCAGCCAATCAGGTCAACCTCAAAGAACTGCTGCTAGCGCTTAACCACCTCAGCCATTTCACCACCCAATATTTGGGGACGACCGTCGTTAATAATTACTGGAAATCCAGTCGTCCTACGGTCGAGTGGCTCAACAATTTTCAGATTGACCGATCTGCTCAAATCAGCTTCTCAGCGCCCTCTGGAGTCCCTGAATTCATTACAGCCAACCAGCATCAGTATATTCAACAGTGGGTACTAGCCTTCATAGAACGCTGCGCCAGAGTAATCCGTGATTTCCCTCTCATCATTCGGCAGTCAGCACTTGATGATGAACAGAAGAGGCTCCTACTCGCGGATAAAGCTTAATTATTCTTCAAGGAAAAATTCAATGGCAAAAGTGGTCAGGCTAGAACCGATCGCCCAGGAAACCTCTGTTGAGACAAACGGTAACCTGCTGTCTGTATTAATCAACAAAGATCTGGACGTGTTGCGTGAGTGTGGCGGTCGAGGAATGTGTGCAACCTGTCACGTTTATGTAAAGCAGGGAATGGATGCGCTCACCCCGATCAATCGCCGTGAGCAGCGCACTCTGGAAGTGATTACTACCTGTGAAACTAACTCTCGGTTAGCTTGTCAGGCCCGCGTCCTGGGAAACGGTGTGGTCGTAGAACTACCGCCCGGTATGTACATCAATTCTTTACGAGATATTGAAGCGCTGATTGGACGACGCGCCGACCAAGACTTGCTTCACCCAATCACGGGTCAGGTGCTAGTCGAGTCGGGAAAGCTAATCACTCGCTCTACGCTAAAGCAGATTGCTGATACGACTAGCTTTAAGCTAGGGGAATATTTTTCACGCACAACGGATGCCTGAGGTCGAGGCTGAATATCCCTTGAATAGAGACTGTTACTCACATTTCAAGCTAGGGAATTCTTGATGTGGCGCTACGCGCTTCAATTAAGACGTTTTTGTATGGAAGCCTCCGCGACGCAGGGGTTTCCATACAAAAACGTGTCCTAAGGTACACGTGTAGCGCTATGTGAAGTTAATTAACTGGAGAGTAAGCCGGAATGTTGAGCCAACTGGAACGCCTGAGCTTGGATGTAGATGGTCGCTATGCTGCGGATGAAGAACTTCAGTTTGTCAACGACTATGTACAGTCCTTCTACTTAAGAGTTGAGACTTATCAAAAGCTTCAGGCAGCAGAATCGACCATTGTGCAGCAGGTGCAAGCTCAAATGCAGACAATTGCCCCTGAGTTGCTCAGGAACGGCAATGAAGACCTCAGCGCCAAGTGGAAACGCGATACAATTCGGGTTTTACGTTACTCCGCAGTTGCGATGCTGTTAAATGACCCGGATAGTTTGCGCGATCGCCTTCTCGTTTGGATGCAAACCATCATGCGAGCCTTTGGCGCTCAGCGAAGCTGCGACGTGACCTATCAAGTGATGCAGGAAGTTGTCAAACAGCACCTCACTCCCATTCAAGCCAGCCTCTTTTGCCCCATCCTAGAATTGAACCGCCGCTCATTGGGCGTAACTGCTTAGGGCTGGAAATTGCATTTTGGCGGACTATTGCGAAGATGCGATCTCCGCGACTCCCTCAGTTGTCGGGATTGTCCTGTAGAACGTCGATTAGGGGTGGAAAGAGTTCGCTCCGCAGGCTGAGCGCGGTGATGCTGGGGCTGCGAAGACTAACCCATACGCTACAGTTCACATTGTTTGCTGTCACCACAACCGTATCGTGACGCGCCAGCCTGCAAGCGTAGTGGTATAGCCGTGCCCGATGCTCAATCCCTACTGTGTGCAGCCGATAGAACAACTCGCTCCGGAAGTACATTCCGTGCTGAATTTTGTCGTTAAACCAAAACTTAAAGGGAGAGGTAGCTCCCTCATCTAGAACTGAAGGCAACACAATGTAAATTTTCTAGCTTTTCTAGAGGTGTGATCTGTAAAAGCAAAACCAGACGAACGCACTGACAGGTGAAATACTGAAATTGTTGATGCTGTTCCACACTTCAGAAAATTCAATAGTATTAAACGTCAGCAATAAGCTTCTCTTATTGAAGTAAACGATCATTAACAGACAGTCTACGTTCAGTATAAATGCCTAGTTAGTTTTTTGGAGGAAATCTTCAAATAGCTGGAAGGTTTCCTTTCAAAACTCAAAGTTGTCGCTGTTGCCAAAGCTGGTCAATGGTAACAAAGCGATAGCCTGCTTGCAGTAAGCGAGGAATGATTTGAGTCGCGATCGCCGCTACATCGACCCCTCCATAGTGCCCATCGTGCAGCACAATTACCGACCCATTGCAGGTTTGCCGTAGAACTCGCCGAATTACAACTTCAACCCCAGGCTGCACCCAATCTTCAGGCACGACGCTCCACATTACGGGGCGGTAGTCCCATTGCCGCAGGTAGGTCAGCGTTTGGGGCGTAAACAGCCCATTTGGAGGGCGAACGTCTCGAATTTGCCGCTGTACATGGGCTGTTTCGAGTTGACAAGCTTGGGCGATCGCCCTCTGAGTTTGCTCCAGGCTTTGTCTCAGTTCAAAGGCAGACAATTGAGGAAAGGAACGATGGGTATAGCCGTGTAGTCCGATCCAGTGGCCGCGCTGATAGACTGCCCGCGCCACCTCTGGAAAACGGTCAACACAAACCCCTAACCAAAAGAAATTTGCAGGAATTTGATAATGATCCAGCACCTCAAGCAGTTGTGGCGTATGTTGAGGGTGAGGGCCATCGTCAAAACTAAGGGCGATCGCGGCAGAAGTAGCGCTTCCAGCCCACAAACAGCCTGGAAAAGTTGGACTTAAAACCTGATAAATAAAAGGTAGAAATGGAGCTAAAGGCATAGCCCATAGCTTACACCACCCTCAGCTAGCGTATCTGGTAGAACAGTAGGTCTGCCGCGCCCAGGCAGACTGAACCAGCGAAGTTAAAATGTCTCGGCTGATTGGTTTGACTAGAAATCCGTCAACTCCCGGATTTTCTTCTTGATGCATCCAGCTTGGCGCATTACAGTCTGTCAACGCCACAATCGTCGTGTCGCAATTATTAGCAGCATTCCGCAGGTCTTTCACCAAAGTCTGGGACCAGCTTTGTCCGTCTCCTGCCAAAATAACCAGGTAAGGAGACATTTGGCTAACTTTTGCAACAACTTGTTCTGTAGAACTTGCAAATACCATTGGGCAACTTAGATGCTCTAATAGCGCCTCTAGCATCTGAAGATCATCAGAGGGTTGACCTAGAATTAGGACATAATTTTGTGATGATTTCATACTGAACCCGGTACGCTACAAAAAATATAGCTTGCGAACCGATCAGCAATTTTCTCTCCGCAAATGCGTAGAAATCTTCCTGTCAATCTGTTGTAGCCAAATCCTTCACGATTCGCGGCTTTTGTTTTTTTTAGGGATTGAGAATCGGATTTTCAAGCTATCTTTCAAAATATTTCAGATGAGAAATGTTTCTTAGAATTTAGCTTCAGGTAAATACATTAATCGCCACACCATAGAGAGTTTGCTGGGTAGTTTGAAAGGTTGTGTGAAAAGTATCGAATCGGACTTTCAATATTCCTGTGGGTTTTCGCTAAATTGCCTTCTAGAAACTACTTGCTGTTACGAAAAATTGCATAAATATAAGGAGAAATGTCTGGATTCCTTCCCAAATTTATACCAAAAATCTAGGGACGCTGAGGTTTGATCTGGAGTGAAACTACTGCCGTTAGAATCAAGATTCCTCCTAAGATCTGCATGACTGAGAGCGTTTGTCCCAGTCCAATCCAGGCAAAAATAGCGGCTGCTAGGGGTTCCAGGGTGGCGGCGATCGCCCCTCGCTCTGACTGAACCCGCTCAATTCCCCAACAGTAAAGTGAAAACGGAATCAGGGTGCCGCCAATGCCAACCAATAAAACGCCTGGTAAATGCTCTGGGACAAAAAGCGCTGCTGGAAATCCCTGGGTAAACTGAACCGCAATCCAAAAGAGACTCGAAACCGTGAAGGCGCGAAACATTACACCCACAGCGCCGTAGGTGGCGACAGCAGATTCGCTGAGCAGCGTGTAAGAGGCGAAGCAAAAAGCACTCAAGCAAGCCATCAATAATCCCAAGCCATCTAGCCCAAAGTTTCCAGTCGGCAGTTCTGAGATTAAGGTGACTCCAGCGATCGCCGCAATCAAGGCAATTGTCACAGACAAGGCGGGTACTTTTCGGTGCTTGAGCATTGCCCAAATCACAATCAGCACCGGAGCCGTGTACTGAATGACAACCGCGATCGCCACTGCCAAGCGTTCAATCGCGATGTAGTAGGCAAGCGTAACCAGGGCTAACGATAGTCCTAGCGCGAGGATGTGCCAGTCTCCAAATTTTGGATTGGGTTGCCACAGTTGATGCACAACACCCAAACCTATTGCAGCGATGATAGCTCGCGCCATTGCTAGCTCAAGCGGGCTGACTCCGGATTGAAAGAGACTACTGGCCGCGATCGCGGCGATCGCCCACAGCATGGCTGCTAGAGCAATTGCCGCAAAGCCAACCGCAGCGCGAGACAACTTAAAAGGGCGAGAAGATTTTGGCATAGGTCTTAAAAAATACACAGAATCACTCTTCTGGGTGAGACAGCGGTGGGAGGTGCGATCGCTCTTCGGCAAATTAGGCTGAGAGCAAGTTAGAAAACTAGTCAGGAAGTCGCCTGGATAGAGGGCGATCGGTAAATCTCCTGACGGAATAGCCCCATGCCCAGGAATCTCTGCAATGACCTACTCAATCAGCCAGTTCAAGATGACGCTCCACAATCTTGGCTACAGCCTCGGACCAGATGGACTAAATAGCAATCACGGCAATCTGCTTGATTTGTACACTCAGTCCGCCATTCAAGAGTTTCAGGCTTACTTTGGCTTACCGATGACGGGCAAGGTTGATCAACCGACCAGCGAACGTGCCCGACAGCTGATCCGCAACCTACAGCACAGTCTCAATCTGACCACCGATGCTCAACTTCCGATCAACGAATTTTATGGGCCGCGAATGATTCGGGCAGTAATGTGCTTTCAGCAGTTACACGATATGCCGATGACAGGTATTGCTGGGTCAACCGTTCGCCAAAAGCTAAACGAAGAAGTAAAGCAACTGCTGCGGCAGCGAGTCTGTGCTGTGGAAGGGATGTTAGTGGGTAATGGGTGAGGGGAGGCGCTGTCATTCTTTTGATTGCTTGGTAGCTAAGGTTGCCAGCGTCTTTAAATCTGGTACTTCTAAATCCGGGTGGCTGCTAGCAGGTGGGGTTGCACCGGAGCCTGCTTGATTGCGTCGGCGATTGACCCATACCGTTGATAAACCCAGCGATTTTGCAGGCACGATATCGTGATAGATACTCTGCGCTACGTGCAATATTTTGTTGCGTGGAATGTTCGTTTTTTCAAACGCAAATTCAAAGTTGTGAGTAGAAGGTTTATAGCTTTTGGCTTGAGAAGCCGTAATCACAAAGTCAAATGGGATATCCAAATGCTTTGCCGTGAAAGCAAATAGGTCGTCATCGACATTAGAAATAATCACCAGCTTAAATTTCTGTTTCAGGGTTTTTAAGGCTTCAACGCTATCTGGAAAAGGCTGCCAGTTTTGAATGGAATCAGCCAGATAATCAAGCTGCTCGGAAGCTGGAGTAAAGCCTAATTTTTCGCCGAACTGCTGCATTACCTGCCTCAGAACGTTTCGATAGGATTGATATTCTCCTGCTTCAATTTTTCCTTCTAGCTGAGCAAACAGTTCCAGAATTTGAGAATCACTCGCTTTAATCTGATGCGCTGCAAGGACGGGTTTAATCGCGCTTAAAATTCCCTGTTCCCAGTTGATAATCGTCCCATAGCAGTCAAAGGTTAATGCCTCATATTGGCTAAAATCTAGCATTGTGACACCCCATTAATTTGAAACTATTTTGAATTTTTAGCTTCCAACTCTTGCAGGTAGTTAACTAAGGTTTCACCGTCAGCGGTACTGTGGTCTTGGGCAATTTGTTGAGCTAGAGATGCATTTCCGCAGCAGATTGCTCTCACCATTGATTGATGCTGGTTGGCAATTTCTGTCAGGTCAAATTCCAGCAGAGTATTGCAGGCAGTAATGTAGAGCCGGATCTGTTGCTCAATAATTTTGTACTGCTGTTGCAAGCGGCGATGTTCTGTTAGCTGAATGATGGTTTTATGAATTCCAAAATCAAATTCGTTGACCGCATTGCGATCGCCCCTTTGAGCCGCATCCACCAACTGCTGAAAAGACCGCTCTAGCAGAGTTGCTTTTTCTGACGAAATTGCCATAGCCGCTAGACGCGCCGCCAACCCTTCTAGCCCACTCCGCAGCGTGTAAAGCTCCCAGGCATCTTGCGATCGCAGCGGCGGCACCAACCAACCCCTGTAAGGAAGCTGAACCACCAAATTTTCATAAGTAAGCTGCTGGAGTGCCGACCGCACCGTGCCTCGGCTCAGGTCAAGCGCCTCAGCCAGTTGAGTTTCAATGAGCCGATGCCCTGGCGGAAAGGAACCGCTGAGAATTTGCTGACGAATTACATCCGCAGCCTGATGGTCAAGGCTACGAGGAATCACGGTCAGGGAGGATGGTTTTGCTTCCACAGGCGAAAGTTTGAATGCAGTTTGTCACAGCATAGGAAGTTTTCTGATAACTGTCAATTGCAGATTGTCAACAATCAACAAATTAACGAAATAGTTGAAAGGTGCTGTAGTCGCCGTTCCATAACTTAGGACAAGGAGTTCAGAGAAAATTGTCTCGTTCTCAGGCTCAGCCTGAGAATTTACAGGGATACCCGCTGTAACTCAGGAAACGCTATCTACCCTTTTCGAACTTGGCTCTGCACAACTTGCTGCTGCAATTGCGTTAAGTTGAGGGCTGGTTCTTTACAACTCAGGCCTTGACACACCAGACCCACTGCCTGTTGCGGCAAATTAGATTCAATCTTGTAAACCACAGTAGGACTGTAGCGCCTAATCAGCGCTGAGACTTGTTCAGCGGTTGTGCGAACCAGGGTATGGTTGCGATACCAGTCGAGTGCTGAGAATAAAGTCGGGCAGGCTTGGGGCGATCGCCTCATCACAGCGCCAAATGCCTGAAGCGCTTGCTCAGCCCGATCGAGATACTGCAAGTTCTCGGTTCGCAGGGCAAATCGAATTAGATTGGCGATCGCCACTCCATTTGCAGATGGGGTAGCATTATCGTCAAAACTACGCTCCCGCACAACCAAATCGCTGCTGGCATCGGTGTTGTAGTAGCCTCCCAATTCAACACTCCAGAGAAAGTTGTCGAATTCAGCTTGAAGGTTGACGGCATGGGAAAGGTAGGAAGATTGGGGAGGGGGGAGGGCTTGAGTGGCTTGATCGAGGTCGAGCAGGGCTTTAATAAATAGGGCGTAGTCTTCGGACTGTGCCAGGACTGCTGGTTTACCGTTGTAGTTGAGCCGCTGGAAGCGATCGCCCACCCACTGATGCTTCAAAATGAAGTCAGCCGCTTTGCTTGCCAATTTCAAATAATCTGGCTGTTGCAGCACCGCTGCGGCTCTTGCCAGTCCTGAAATCATCAGACTGTTCCAGGCGACAATCATTTTAGTGTCGGTCACGGGGGGAATGCGTCCTGCCCAGTTTTGAGATTTAGCTTCTTGATTGTTCTGGGCAGGCGGAAAGGTAATCACGGTCTCTGGCAGTGCGCCATAGCGAACGGCAAACAGCTTTTTCAGAATCAGTTCTGTGGTGTCGCTGAGCGGTTCGAGGCGGCGGCGTTGCAGCACGTTTTGCCCTTCAAAGTTACCGTCGGCGGTGACAGTAAATTGCTGTGCCAGTTCATTCAGTTCTGCTTCGGTGAGCAGTTCTGACAGGTCTTGGTAGCGCCAGACGTAAAATGCGCCTTCCTCTGGCTCCACATCCGATGGCGTAACAAAACTGTCGGCATCCTGAGCGGCGTAGAAATAGCCCTGAGGAGCAGTCATTTCCCGCTTGAGCCATTCGACGGTTTGGGCGATCGCCCGCTCAAAAGCAGGCTCCTCAAACCCAGAACTCCACAGATTCGCCAAATATTCAACAATCTGCCCATTGTCATAGAGCATCTTTTCAAAGTGGGGCACTGTCCAGGTCGAATCGACGGTGTAGCGATGGAACCCACCTGCTACGTGATCAAAAATTCCGCCCAGCGTCAAATCCAGACCGCGCTGCTGACAGGCTGCCGCCGCATCGTACCTGGAATCTGCAAAACCAAACCGCACGCCCCGCAAAGCCGCTTCTGCATAAGGAATCATTGGAAAGCGGTTACCCATGCCCCTAGAGCTAAGAATGCCAGCGCTGTACTCTAGCCCCTGTCGCAGCAAATCATTTCCCAATTCACCCGCCGCCGACTGCACCGCTGCGCTCTGTAAATTTGCCAAAATTTCTGCTTTAACGGACTCTACCTTCTCCGTTTCGCTGTCATAAAAGCGACGAATTGCCTGAAGCACCTGAAGAAATCCAGGTCGCCCATACTTTGCCTCTAGAGGGAAGTAAGTGCCGCCATAGAACGGGATAAGATCGCTGGGAGTAAGAAATATGTTCAGCGGCCAGCCGCCTTGCCCTACCATCATTTGCAGCGCTTGCATATAAATGCTGTCGAGATCGGGGCGCTCTTCCCGGTCTACCTTAATCGGGAGGAAGTTGGCGTTCATGTAGTCGGCGATCGCCTCATCCGAAAACGCCTCGCCTTCCATCACCGTACACCAGTGGCAGCTAGAGTAGCCAATGGACAAGAAAATCGGTTTGTTTTCTCGCTTTGCCGTTTCCAGGGCTTCATTATCCCAAGACCACCAGTCAATTGGATTTTCGGCGTGTTTGCGAAGGTAGAGGCTCTGCGCCTGAGCAAGACGATTTGGCATGGGGGCAATAGAACTCGTCAGGGGTATCTTCTCCGAGTCTAAGGAATTTGGCTGAATTCAACACATTTTAATTTTGCTTGACACTATCCCTTCAAATAAGTAATGATGGTTAACTGGTTGTTTATTTGCTCGGACCAGGTTCTTCAAACCCTTAAAACTGGTATTTAACTTGAGTAACATTTAGCTTGAGGAAAGTAAGTCAGTTACCTGTACGGCATTCTCAGGATGAATTTTTATGGCTTACGCAATCATTCAGACGGGCGGCAAACAGTTACGGGTCGAGCCAGGCCGCTTTTACGATGTCGAGCGGCTTGCGGTTGACGAAGACGAGCAGGTTACGATTGATCAGGTCTTATTCATCGACCAGGATGGAGATGCGTCGGTAGGTCAACCTCTAGTAGAGGGTGCTACGGTAGAAGCAACCGTGCTGCGTCATCTGCGGGATCGCAAAATTATTGTCTACAAGATGCGACCCAAGAAGAAAACCCGCAAAAAGCAGGGGCATCGTCAGGAACTGACCCGCTTGATGATCAACTCCATCAACTTGAATGGCTCTATTATTGTAGGCAACAGCCCAGAGGCAGCAGAAGCTCCCAAGCTAGCTGCTTCTGAGAGCGCTGAGGTTGAAGATGCAGTAGAGGAAGAAGTACAGGATTCTGAATCCTAAGCTGCTCTACTTTACTGGAGGCTGGTTTGACGGCTAAGGGCTGTGCGCGAAAATAAGATCCCTGCGATGCGGTACGGCTAACGCCCAATGCATTCTACAGTCAGGGACATTATTTGACTGCAAGCCCCTAAGCTTGAAATTAAGTGAAAATGTGTAGGTAGCGATCGCAGGAACATTATGGCTCACAAGAAAGGAACAGGCAGTACCCGTAACGGTCGTGACTCTAATGCTCAACGCTTGGGAGTTAAGCGCTATGGGGGACAGGTCGTTAAAGCAGGAAATATCCTGGTGCGTCAGCGCGGCACCAAAGTTCACCCAGGTACGAATGTAGGCCGGGGCAACGACGACACGCTGTTTGCATTGATTGATGGGATCGTCACATTTGAGCGTCGAGGCAAAAGCCGCAAAAAGGTCAGCGTTTACCCGGTTGCAGCTTCTGAACCCGCAGTCGCAACAGCGTCGGCATAGGACAGCGTAGCAAGTCTATTCATTCCGAGTCGAAGAATTCCAGGTTTGTCATACAGACACATGACAAACCTGGAATTCTTTTTTTGTGGAGCGAGCCACATTTTCGCAGATCTACAGCAAGTGTCGAGATGGCTCTAACCATCTTGACGCTTACTATACGGAGAAATGCGTAGATTTTGAAATGTTCAGGAATTTGGGGGCAAAAACCTGGATCTTCATTTATCTCTACCCGTGCAAAAATGCTCTTAAACCTCGTTATCCCTTTCCAAAATTGCCCTGATATCGACCTTGAATTTTGTGTACGCAATGCCCTAGCGACTGGAGAATTGTCTCCCGCTATCAGTGCTTATATTCAGCAAGTGAGGGGTACGTCTAACCTGACGAGGCGCGATCGCACCCTCCTAGCGATTCTGCAAGATGCTGTTCAAGAAGGGTGTGTGCAGCCAATAGATCCTCAATCTTCAACTCAGTCAGTAGTTTAAGATTCTAAATTCTCTCTAATGCTTTACTTTCCACATACAGCTTGAGACTAGGTTTGTGGTGATATGAGCCGCAATGGGAATCAGCAAATTTCCCGTTTCCAGAGCGCTGAGACCCAACACACCTCCAACAACCGCTGCCCAAATGACATAGGCCCATTGCTGTGAACCGCTGTAGTGTAGAACCCCAAAACAAACGCTAGAAATAAAGACTCCAAACGGATTCAGCCCAATCGCAGGTAACATCACCCCGCGAAACAGCAACTCTTCACTCAAACCAGGCAACAGTCCCAGCCAAATGAGGTCAAACCAGACCAGCGGTTTGAGTACTAGTTCTAAATAGTAGTCTGCACTTTTTCGATAGCCAGACCAAAGGCGATAAACAATCGCGCTAGCAACTGTGATTCCTAATCCTATCCCTACACCTATCAGCAAGGCGCTGATAGACAAATCTACGGCTAGAGGAGAGACAGAATCAAACAGCAGCCACAGTCGGGCGACAAGCAGCAAGATTACAGCCGTTACCGCCATTGCTACTAGAATTTGCACACGGCTAAGCGGCTCTAAGATTGGCTCTTGAGGAAGCTGGTCAGTCACAATAAATGAAAATTTCAGGAAGTTGAGTGCTGATAGGAATGAAGTTGGTGAGGAATGCCCTTCTATATCGAGCAAAATCGCTCAACCCAACTACTGAAGTTGCAGTACTCGCAAGATAGCGCAGAATCAGCTAGTTGTGGCTAAAGCTAAGGTGAATTCAATAGTGCCATTTAGTCAGAGGGAAGGCTACTCCCTCAAAATCGTGCCCGATAAATTGAATCTAGTTTAGGGTGCAGAGCAGCAGGACTGATTCCGGCTCGATGGGCTACCAGTACCCCTAGTGCCTCTAGATAAGAGTTAACCTGAAGGGCTGAGACTCGTAAAGCATCTGAATAGGATTGCATTCGAGTTTTGTTGTCATGAACCGCAATAATTTGAGCCGTCTGGCTAAGACTGAGAACGGCGCTGCCGCCACAGGCACTTGACGGGATAATCAGTGCATCAACCTGATCTGCCCACAGGTCACTGGCTTGAGCCAAATATCCTATGCGCTGCACAAACTGTGGGGCACGACTCAGACCGACCAAAACGCAAGGCAGGAAGGTATAGCCTAATTCCTCAGCGGCTGAGCGTGGAGATAGCTCTGGGTCGAGCGGCAAAGGAGCAAGGGCGGGAGCATGGGCACAAGGAATTCGGAAGGTTCGCACAACTAAATGGCTGATAACTGCCTCAGCCCCTGCCAACGGATCAACGCCCTGACCGTGACGATAGGCTTGCAGCGCTTCACTCCCTGTGTCGTCAGGGAAACGGGCGACAATGGCGATCGCCTCTGCCCTCGCTTGCTTAATTAACTTTTCAGTTGCCCGCAGTAGACTATCAGGCTGCTGAATCGTTCCCCATGTTGCGCCAGAGGCAGCCTGACGCAGCTCTACCCCCAGCGGCGCATCCGTTACAGCATAATCGGTGAGGGATAGCCCTAACGTGGCTCTGGCAGCATCTGCAACCTGAAGGTGCCGCAGCCGCAGTTCAGGTTCAATTCCTTGATCTAAAACCAACCCCACTCGGTTTTGATGGACGGGTCGGAGTCCCCAGTTGCCCGCTGCAAACTGATCTAGTCCGTATCCTTCTACATAGAGGACATTGGGCAACGACCAGTAGAGCTGTGCGCCATTGAGAACATTGGGGTGGGTGATGAGGCGATCGCTGATTTGGGCGATCGCCCGTGCGACTGGCAGCGCATCTCCCGCATATCCTCCAATCGAAGCCCCAATCCCCGTTGGAACGATTAAAACAGTCGTGTATAAACGCTGACTCAAACCACTAGCCCTGTTGAGTCAGCGTTACGTCACCTGTAGTTACGTCACCTACAGTTACATCATCTGTAGTAACGACAGCTTCAACCCGTGCCTTCTGAGTTTCTACATCTACAGCCGTCACCGCCCAGCGCAGCGGCTCTCCCCGCTTTCGCAATTCAGCCTCAATAGCTTGATGCATTTCGAGGGGCGATTCTTCAAGCGCAACTTCAACGTTGATAAAGTGAGTCGTCATAGCTGACCAATTGAATCAAGAGATGGGTGAGTTAGCCGTGCCAATTATTGTCTAACGGTTACTCGCTGTCAAATAGCCCTTTGCAGTTAGACCAACTTTCTCTCAAACGCTATTGAAACCATCAGTCATTGCAGCAGCTAGGGCAGCTATTTACGCTGTTGAAATTGCCCAAACTGGAGGTGATAAACAACCTCTTCCTTTTCCGTCTCGATTTTTAGATCAGAGCGAGGATAGGCTACGCATAGTAACACATAGCCCTGTTCTCGAATCTCAGGACTGATTCCCATGCCATCACTTTGGTCTACCGTTCCTTCCAAAATTTGGGCTGCACAGGTTGTACAAACTCCAGCACTGCAAGAATAGGGCAAATCCAGCCCTGAAGCTTGAGCAGACTCTAAAATAGCTTGATTCTCAGGCACTTTTAGGCTTGTAGTTGTGCCCTGATGATGAATTTCAACCGTATGTGTCTTAGTCATGCTGTTTTCGTGCCTTTTCCTTTAGAAGTAGGCATTTTCTCGCACCTTAGCTCTCGCTTCACCAAAGCCCAAATACTGTGTAGGGAGGAATCCTAGCTGAGTTGGTTCGCTCGAATGGTAGAGGGAGTTGGACCTTTATTCTGCTTAAACTAATGATTAGATTATAAGCTTCAAATAACGCGGTTTGAATCCTGTGAGTCCAATTATCCTACCGTAATGCTGCCCTACAAACATTCCAAACTTCGTGTCCTTATTGCTGATGACCATGAACTCGTGCGTTTTAGCTTGAAGCTGGCGCTACAGAGACAGCCTCACATCGAGTTAGTCGGTCTGGCTAGCAATGGTCAAGAGGCGATTGAGATGGTACAACAGCACAGACCCAATGTGGTAATTTTGGACCTGCAGATGCCAATTATGGATGGCTTGAGTGCCTCTAACCACATTAAAAGTCTACATCCTAACGTCCAAATTCTTGCTTACTCGTCGGTCAAAGATCCACAGGTGGAGGTAATGATCCAAACTGCTAAAATCGATGCCTTCTGTGAGAAAGCGGTGCCGATTCAGGAACTAGTCGATGTGGTAAATCAGTTGGGTGAACGAGCCGCTAATTGCTAATGAAATTTCAGGGCTAATTTAGCTCACTTTCAGGAAAAGTCCGCTTAAACTCATCAATCAGGTCATCTATCTCTTCAAGCGCCTGGTTAACATCAATTCTCAGGGTGCCCAAGTCAGGCTGTTCCAGCAGTCTTAGCAAAGATTCACGCTTACTTTCAATCAGCTTAATTCTCTCATGAATGGTTTGAGGGTCTAACATCAATACTGTTCTCCGCTGATACGAGTCTTCAGAATTTGCATCCAGTGGTCATTGTAGCGGCCGATTCCTCAAAGTGAAATCTACTTGGAACAGAAATGGCTCGTCCGTTTACTCGTTATCCTCTTCTGCCACTTCAATTTAGCGGTATCAGGTTGCATTCATCCCGTCATTCAGAGACGATGAAGCAAATGCATGACAACTAACTGCTGAATTTATACAGGCTGCGAATTTACTAATATGCTGCGTCAAGTTTCTCTGGGAATGCTGGGTCTAATTGTCGGCGGTATTTTATCCGTCACCGGATTTGTGGCTTATTTTTCAGCAAATGCCACCTTGAATTTAGTTGGCTTTTTCTATGGTATTCCGATTTTGCTAGGCGGACTGGCACTCAAAGCCGCCGAGCTAAAGCCCGTGCCGCTTGTTACCTCTTCGCCGTCAGTTTTGACGCTGCGAGAACAGCAGGCTACTCCGACTCAAAACCAGATTCGTCAGGATGTTACTCGCTATCGCTATGGGCAAGAGGCGCATTTGGATAGCTCCTTAGAACATTTGGGACTCAGCCCGACGGATGAAGAGCGTCCCGTCCTCCAGCGTTTGCGAGAAGAAGACGTGGCAGGAGCTTATGCACTGATCTTGGAATTTGAATCGCCCTTGATTTCATTTGAAACCTGGCAGCAAAAGCAGGATAAAATTGAGCGTTTTTTTGGCCCTGGCTTGCGAATTGAGCTAGCCCAGCCAGAAGCGGAGCGGGTAGATGTGGCGCTGGTTGCCGCAACGGTCGAGCTTACAGATCAGGTTTGACCTACTTTTCTAGCCGCACGACATACCATTGAAGAAATTTATCTGGGCCAACATCTAGTTCGCAAGAGGTTTCCATCAGGTATTGAGCCTGTGCTTCTAGGGTGTCAAACCGCTGCAAGTCTCTGGGCAGATCGTCTTGCCGCTGTGATAAAACTCCTTTGAGCTTGTCGAGAAGCTCTGCTGGCGTAAAAAACTGTTCAGGCTGGTTGGTTTCCAGTACGACGTATGCATCTTCCTGATACATGATTGAGTCTGGCATTTTGGCTTCAGTCCTCTTATGGGATGGGTGTTTTGCCGTTCCAGATCGAGTTGCTGTAGGGGCAAAGGGTTGTTTGCCCCTGACTGTCATTCGTTTCTTGATCTTGTTTAATTTACGATTAGTACCTACTCATCTTCTGCAAAGACGTAGCGATAGAGGTCTTTGGGGTCGGGTTCTGGGCTATCTAGACCAAACTGCACTGCCTCTTCAACCGTTGCCTGAATGCGGCGATCAATTTGTTTTAGTTCGTCCTGGCTGACCAAATTTTGCTCGACCAGGTGTGCTGCAAGTTTTTTGATGGGGTCCCGTGAAAACCAGAATTCTTTCTCGGTCTTGGAGCGCAGTTCGTCTGGGTCTGCTAGGGAATGTCCGCGAAAACGGTAGGTGAGCGCTTCAATCAGCGTTGGGCCTTCGCCAGCACGGGCGCGAGCAACTGCCTCTTGAGCTACAGCCCGCACTGCCAAAACATCCATGCCGTCTACTTCTACCCCATGCATTCCAAACACGCTGGCTTTTTTGTAGATTTCTGGCTGGGAGGTGGCTCGTTCGTGGGCCATGCCGATCGCCCACTTGTTATTTTCCACCACGTATAAAATCGGTAGCTTCCACAGAGCCGCCATGTTCAGGCATTCAAAAAACTGTCCGTTATTGGCTGCCCCATCCCCAAAGAAGCAAGCTGTTACTTGATCAGCGGTGCGATCGCCCAGCGCTTCTTTTCTATACTTGGATTGAAAGGCTGCGCCCGTTGCCACTGGAATCCCCTCGGCTACGAAAGCGTAGCCGCCTAGCAGGTTGTGTTCGGCGGAAAACAGGTGCATCGAACCGCCCCTGCCTTTGCTGCACCCTGTTGCCTTACCAAATAGTTCAGCCATTACCTCACGGGGCGGAACTCCAGCGCTGAGAGCATGAACGTGATCTCGATAGGTGCTACAGACATAATCATCTGGGCGCATCGACCTGATCACCCCCGAAGAGACGGCTTCCTGTCCGTTGTACAGGTGGACAAACCCAAACATCTTGCCGCGATAATACATCTCGGCGCACTTGTCTTCAAAGGTGCGCCCCAAAACCATATCTTCATATAGCCGTAGCCCTTCTTCACGGTTTACCGAGGTTGAAGCAGCCGAAATAACTGGTAATGTTCGTTCTTGAACCATTGGTTTACAGTATCCTCGCGGAATAGCGCATTAGTTCTTTATACCCCGACAGAGAGGGAATTTTAGAATGGGGGCATCGTTGGTTATTTGTCCTTTGCCATTTGTGGAATGTGCAGCTTCTTAGCAATAAAGACCACTGACAACGGGCGAATGATCCAACTTGGTAAAACTTATGTTAAATTTAGCTGTTTTTTGACTATGCTGAGGAGTAAATTTCTGCAAACGATGCCAGTTATGATAATGACGCTATCCTGATAGCTTGTAGTGGCGGCTGATGGCTTGAGTGCGATACCTTTATCTGATCGAGTTGCTTATTGCTGGGGAAGTGGACTGTGCGAATTCCGCTCGACTATTACCGAATATTAGGCTTACCAATTCAAGCCACTGCCGAACAATTGCAGCAGGCTCACCGCGATCGCGCCCTTCAGCTTCCTCGACGGGAATATTCAGAGGCGCGATCGCAGCCCGCAAGCAGCTTTTAGATGAGGCTTCACTGTCTTGTCTAATCTGGAGCAGCGGCAAGACTATGATGCCAGCTTTTTGGCAAAGTCGTATGACCTGGAAGCGGGTAGAGCCGATTCGACGGACGAAAATATCAGAGGAACGGCGATCGCCCCCGATTCTACTGCTGACCCCTACACTCCCAGCATCGAGATTCAAGACGGGCAACTGGTCGGCGCTCTGCTGATTTTGCTAGAGCTAGGCGAATATGAACTGGTGCTAAAGCTAGGCCGTCCTTACCTCACGAGCGGCAGCGTTCCCCTTAAAAATGGTCGGTTTGGCGAACCTGATATTGTTTTGGCAGACATTGTGCTAACCGTCGCTTTCGCCTGTTTAGAATTAGGGCGAGAACAGTGGCAGCAAGGGCAGTACGAAAACGCCGCAGAGTCACTCGAAACGGGACAAGAACTTTTGTTGCGGGAAGGCATCTTTGCCAGTGTTCGCGGTGAGATGCAGTCTGATTTATTCAAGCTGCGCCCCTACCGCATTCTAGAATTGCTGGCTTTGCCAGAACATCACGAAACCGAGCGACGGCAAGGGCTAAAACTGCTGCGCGATATGCTGCAAGACCGGGGTGGCATCGACGGCACAGGCGATGACCAGTCGGGGCTAAACATTGACGACTTTCTGAGATTTATCCAGCAGTTGCGCGGCTATCTCACCGTAGCCGAGCAGCAAACGCTATTTGAAGCCGAGGCTCGCCGCCCTTCCGCTGTTGCCACGTATCTGGCAGTCTACGCGCTGCTCGCAAGAGGATTTGCCCAGCGTCAGCCCGCTTTAATTCGTCGGGCCAAGCTAATGCTGATTCGTCTGGGCACCCGGCAGGACGTGCATCTGGAGCAAGCAGTTTGTGCGCTGCTGCTGGGGCAAACCGAAGAAGCTAGCCGCGCCCTGGAACTGAGCCAGGAATATGAGTCACTCGCCTTTATTCGCGAACATTCTCAAGGATCGCCTGACTTGCTGCCAGGATTGTGCCTCTATGGCGAACGCTGGCTGCAAAACGAGGTCTTCCCTCATTTTCGTGACCTGGCACGACAGCAGGCTTCGCTCAAGGACTACTTTGCCGACGAGCAGGTGCAGGCTTACCTGGAGGAATTGCCCAACGAGCCGGAAGCCGCTAACCAGTGGACCTCAGTAAAAACTGCCGCTGTGCCTTCCTATAGGCAAACCCCGGTAGGGCAGGGAGGTAGCATTTCAGATATTCGGACGCGCACCGCCAGGCAGACGATAGGGCAGAGTGGCTTCTCAGCTAGTACCCCTGCGGCGACTGCGACTATTGACTCTCAGGCAGCCTATGCTGATTCAAGTGCAAATGGGGCAACAATGCCAATGGCAGAGCGGGTTTCTCAACTCTCGCCCAATGCAAGAAATGGAGCCGCTAGTGCTGATGGAGGAAGGGGAGGGCGACCTCTTGCAGGTGTCTCTGCGCGATCGCCTTCTCCCCCCTCTCATACCGCCGAACGGAATCGAGGACTAACCTCAAACGGACTTTCATCTACTGAGGCAGACTCAACTGCGGCACGGCGAGGAAGTCATAGCCGCCGTCCTAAACTCGATCGCCTGCTGTTCATTGCTGCAATTGGGCTATTGAGCTTTGTTGTTCTGGGTTTTCTGGTGAGCCGAGTCTATGGCTTGCTGTTTAACAGAGGTCCTTCATTGCAGGGAGAGCATCTTCAGATCGAGGTTAGCCAGCCTCCAGTACCCATTCCAGAGGTAACGGCTGAAACGCAAACCCCGAATGACCCAGATGCACCGATGAGCGAAGAAGTTGCTCAGCAGGTGATTGAAACCTGGCTATCTACAAAATCACTGGCGCGTGGCTCGAACCACGACATCGATCAGCTCAATCAGATTCTTACAGGAGAAGCGCTCTCTCAGCAGCAGTATTTTGCTGAGGAACTGCGGCAAACCAACTCGTACTGGGAATATGAGCATCAGGTTATCTCCGTACAGTTGGATGGAGCAGTCCAGAATGGCTTTGAGAATGGAGTCGAGCGTGAAGCCGAAGATAGCTCTGCCTCTGATGCATCCACTGGCAGCGCCAACTCAACCGATCCGGCTTCACCCAGCAACTCTACTCGTGCAGATCAGGCTCAGATTGTGGCAGAAGTGTCTGAGGTCGGCGAACTTTACCAAAACGGTCGGCTGAACTTGAGCCAGTCCTACGACAGCACGGTGCGGGTGCGCTATGAGGTGGTGCGTCAGCCAGAGGGATGGCGGATCGAAAGTATTGAGCAGCTTTGATTCTCAGGACATTTCTCAGTAAGCTACTCTGTAGCAGATTTCCTGTAGTTTTACGGCATGACAGACACCCTGTTTCAGGCTTACATTCCGCTGCTGTTTTGGACTGGGCTGGGGTTACTGTTGTTTCGCTTTTTGCCCGACTCGCTGCCCCGGCTGTTGGGACGGAGCCTCTATTGGGTGGGCATTCCCCTAGAAATTTTGGCTCTGGCACGACAAACCAATTTTGCCGATCGGGTTGGTTTAGCGCCCCTCGTGACGATCGCCACTTTGATCAGCGGATTGATTCTAGCCTGGGTTAGCCTTCAGATTGTCAGAAAAACTGCTCCAAACCCGCATCCGACCAGCGGCGAAACGGATACGACCGTGCAGCAGGCGATCGCCCCAAAAACCTCTCAAGAGATCGCTAACTCCCCCATTGTCGAACAGGCTGCTGTTAACTCTTGGGAAGCGCGATCGCGTCGGGGCAGTTTCATTCTGTCATCAATGGTTGGCAACACAGGCTTTGTGGGGTTGGCGATCGCCCCTGCCTTTGTCTCAGAGGACTATTTAGGCTGGATTGTGTTTTACAGTGTCACCCATAACGTAGTCGGCACGTATGGAATAGGGGTGTTTCTAGCCAGTTACTTTGGGCGATCGGTGCATCAAATCAGTTGGCGCACCCTTGTACGAGATGTGTTGACCGTGCCATCGCTCTGGGCATTTGCGGTAGGATATTCAACTCGCACCGTTGAGTTACCGTCTGTTCTAGAATCTGGACTACATTCCTCTGTTTGGGTGGTGATTCCAACGGCGCTGCTGCTGATGGGAATGCGGCTGAGCCAGATTCAGGGGTGGAAAAGTTTGCAGCTAGCTCTGGTGCCAACCGTTCTCAAAGTCATCCTAATTCCAGGGCTAGTTGGATTAGTAGCTACCCTAACCGGACTGCCCGCCGAGGCAAGATTGCCCCTGGTGCTAATGTCAGGAATGCCCACAGCCTTTGCAGGTCTAATCCTGGCGGAGGAATACGAACTCGATCGGGAACTGATTGCTAGCAGCATTATCTTAACCACGATTCTGTTGTTTGTAACAATTCCAGCCTGGCTAATTTTGTTTGGCGATCGCTCATTCTAGAACTGTTTCTACACAAAGTTGCATAGAACAAGGGACTTAAGCCCTCTGTTTCATCCTGTTGATTTATTGAAGAAATCGTAGCTCAAACGTAACGATCCATGACGAAAGTTTATCGTGATCCCGTTCGGATAAACTTTCCTAACTAAGCGATTATGTCAGGTTATGGTTGGGTTAATCTGGGGGCATAGCAGGAGACAGAAACTCCACCCCCAGCCCACAGATCTATTTCACGCATCAGCGCTTCAGCTACCTTTTGCTGAGATTAAGCTTCTGTCTAGCTATTTAAATTGCAGTTAGGTTTGCTTTGCTTTAAAACAGGCAGTGGAGTAAATTCCTGCCTCGATTTCTGTACCCATTTCTATTAACAACGGGAGTGAGCACCCTATGAACGAAAGAGCATTGTCTGGCTCACGAAATGTGGCGATCGTTGGACCCTATCTCAGCGGCAAAACCACACTATTAGAGAGCTTGCTATCAGTAACCGGAGCAATTTCTCGCAAAGGCAGGGTGGTGGATGGCAACACCGTCGGAGATAGCACTGCTGAAGCCCGCGATCGCCAAATGACCGTAGAAATCAATGCCGCCAGTACTGAGTACGGCGGCATTCGTTTTACATTCCTCGATTGTCCAGGTTCGATTGAGTTTGCTCAAGAAACTTATAACGCCTTAATTGGCGTGGATGCGGCGGTTGTGGTGTGTGAACCCAATTGCGATCGTGTCCTCAACCTTTCCCCCTTATTTCAGTTTTTAGACGACTGGGAAATTCCTCACCTGATTTTCCTCAACAAGATGGATCGCGCCCACGCCAGCATCGCCGAAGTGCTTCAGGCATTGCAGGCGGTTTCCAGCCGTCCGTTGGTTCTGCACCAGTATCCAATTCGGCAGGGCGAAAAGATCACGGGCTTCATCGATTTGGTGAGCGAGCAGGCTTACCAGTATCATCCCGGTGCCCCAGCCGACCCTGTGCCGCTTCCCGATGCGCTCAAAGATCAGGAACAGGCAGCCCGCACTGAAATGTTGGAAACCCTGGCAGACTTTGACGATCATCTATTAGAAGAATTACTAGAAGAAATTGACCCGCCTCAGGAAGAAATCTGGCAAGACCTGAAGATGGAACTGGGTGCAGACCTGATCGTGCCCGTGTTTATCGGCATGGCAGAGCAAGACTTTGGTGTGCGACCGCTACTCGATGCCCTGCTGCGAGAAGCCCCTGCCCCCGAAGCAACTACTGAGCAGCGCGGCATCACGATAGAGGAAGTTAATCCACTGGCGCAAGTCCTCAAAACCTACTGCACTCCTCAGGGCGGCAAACTCTCTTTGGTTAGGGTGTGGCAGGGCACAATCAGCGACGGCGCAGTTCTCAATGGGGTGCGGGTCGGCGGCATCTACCAGCTAATGGGTCAGCAGCAGCAAAGCCTAACCGAAGCCGCAGCAGGGGCAATCGTGGCATTGGGTCGTTTGGAAGGGATTAAAACTGGGGATACGCTCAGTTTTGACTCTCAGCTAGTCAACGCTTTGCCTAAAGCAGAACGATCGATCCGGTCTATGCTCTGGCGCTCACCCCTGAAAAACGCAGCGACGAGGTGAAACTAAGTAGCGCAATCAACAAGCTGGTGGAGGAAGACCCTTCTCTTGTGTGGGAGCAGCACGGCGATACGCATGAGGTGATTCTCTGGGGACAGGGGGATATTCACCTGCTCGTAGCGCTCGATCGCTTGCGGCGTAAGTATGGCTTGCCGCTTTCAACCCATTTGCCCCAGGTACCTTACAAAGAAACGATTCGGCGAGCAGCAGCTTCGGTGCATGGTCGCTACAAGCATCAAACGGGCGGTCATGGACAGTTTGGCGATGTCTACCTGGAAATCAAGCCGTTGGGACGAGGGGAAGGATTTAACTTTAGTGAAACGATTGTCGGCGGAGTGGTGCCCAGACAGTACATTCCCGGTGTGGAAATGGGCGTGCGGGAATATTTGACGCACGGGCCGTTGGGCTTCCCCGTTGTAGATGTGGCGGTAACGCTAACCAATGGTTCCTATCATTCTGTAGACAGTTCTGAGCAGGCGTTTAAGCAAGCGGCTCGGATCGCCATGCAGGAAGGGCTGTGGCGCTGTGAACCCGCTTTGCTAGAACCTGTGGTGGCGATCGCCATCTCCGTTCCCACCAACTTCACCTCTAATGTGCTGCGCCTGATCAGCACCCGTCGTGGACAAATCCTCGGCTACGATGCGAAACCTAACTGGCGCAGTTGGGATGAAGTGTCTGCCTTCCTCCCCCAGGCTGAGATGCATGATCTGATTGTGGAATTGCGATCGCTCACCCAGGGCGTTGGCTCCTTTCGCTGGCAGTTTGACCACCTCCAGGAAGTACCCGACAAACTCATGGATCGGGTGCTAACCAAGAGCGGCAACAGCAACGGAAATGGCAACGGCAAAACAAACGGGAATGGTAGCCATTAGGTTAAGTCCTTAGCCATTGACGCAAAGTGCAATCATCTGCCCTAGTGGTTTGTCAACTTTTAGTTTTAGGGTAAATCCCTACGGGATTTACCCTAAAACTAAGCTGTGACGCTGCACTAGTCCCCAACCCCTTATCCTCACTTGTAAAGAAGGAGTTGGGAACTGTCTCAAAATTTCTCAGATTGAGAATTTAGGGTGGGGTTTTTGGAGTGCATATTACATCAATGTCCAAACTGCTATCAGCGATGACTCAGCAGCAGTGCTAAATGACTCAGCAGCGGTGCGGAATGACTTAGGATTGCGGATTTATTAATGTGTAATTCTCCTGTGTAGGGGCATGGCAATGCCATGTCCCTACAGAGATTCTGGTTTTACAGGTTATTTGATCCAC
>JAAUQZ010000012.1 GCA_012033355.1 Leptolyngbyaceae cyanobacterium RM1_406_9
TAACGTGACAATCAAACTAAAAAAAGTAATCATCTGGATGCTGACTGGTGTATTGCTAACTCTGAGTTTCTCAATGGTTACTATTGCTCAACCAACCAGAGCGCACTTGCCCTTGTATTGGTCACATCGTGAAACGCACTTAAAGCAGCAAACGACCTCTGCAACAGTCAGTTTACAAGTTGCCTATGATCCAGCTCAATCGCCACGCGCTCAAGAAATTCAAGGACTCATGGAGCGGACACAAACGCTAGAACGATTTGTGAATCCGATGAATCAAGTATTAGCACTTCCTGAACCCATAACGGTTCTGCAAGCTGAGTGTGGCACAGTCAACGCTTTTTATGCTTCAGAGGATCGTCAAATTGTTATGTGCTACGAACTGGTTGATTACTATCTTGGACTTTACAGCACTCACGACGTTGGAGTTCCAACCGAAATTGCGACCGTTGGAGCGCTTTCGTTCGTATTGCTGCACGAATTAGGGCATGCCATCGTTGATATATCGAACACACCTGTATTGGGTCAAGAAGAAGATGCAGTCGATCAGTTTGCCACTATTATTATGTCTCGTACTGAGATTGGGCATATTGCTGCACAAGCTGCTGCTGGTTGGTTTTACTTGAAGTCGAGTGGACAAGATACAACAGCTATGCCCTATTGGGACGAACACTCATTCGATATGCAGCGTTTTTTTAACATCATGTGTTTGCTCTATGGTAGTTCTCCAGATTCCTATGTCGATCTGATGCAACAATTGAATATCCCAGATTACAGACTTGAACGTTGCTCAGGCGAATATGCACAAGCCTTGGACAATTGGATGCAAGTACTGCGACCCTACGTGCGCGACCTATAGTAAAGCAATGTTTCAAGAGACTAACCCATGCGCTATACCATGCTTGCGCTACTGATTATCCTTCCAGGTGCCGCGGGAATTGCTATCTTTGGGCATTTTGCTCTCATAGACTGGAATGCATTACAAGAAACTTATCAATCTTACGAAGCCATTGCCCAAAGCTCATCCGATTTGTCCACTTTATTTAAAGCAGAAACCCAACAGAATATTCATCGCATTAATCTGTTTGCCGAAGGAGTGTGGACATTGCTCAGCGCAATCTTGGTAGCCATAGGAATTCATGGGATATTTACCAGCATTTGAGATGAAGATGCAATTGTCTATGATTTCGTTGCCAGTTACTGCAATTAGCAAAGGAGTTTACAGCCATTGTGTCTTTCATTTATCACTCAGTGCCAAAAAAAATGTCAGGGAAAAGTTTTATATCCGCTGAATCAGCTTAAGGTACACTTTCCAGAAGTTTACACCATCCATGCTAAAAAATATGTGGGACGAGAGCGTTTGATGCAGCGTCAAGTCTTTCCATTGAATTGTTTGTGGAATGATGTTCTACATTGTTCCCCAGTTCATCCTGCTCAAATCCGCGATGCGTTCATTAATATTGGATTGGATTGGCATCCTCGCCTCTGGTTTATCATTCATCCTACCAGTGTTGGTTTTTCTGAAGAGAACACGGTCATCTTTTTAAGAACGCTCCTCAAAGTGCCAGAACAGTTAGATGATTTCAATTGTTCCTCGACAAAGTTTGTTCCTTTTTCAGAAGAACGATTAAGTAACATTGTCAAATTACCCACTGCAACCTTGAAATACTTGAAATTTGCGAAAGCGACTGGTGAAGCTCCTTTCCTGTTTAACTTTGTGCCCCACATTCTGCACCGAGGAACTATTGAGATCCAGGAACTCGATCTTATACATTGCTGAACGAGCGGTAAAAGTTTACCGATTCTCTGAATATCTTCGCTGCAAGGCGGGCATAATAATGCCCACGCCATCGGTGACGATATGGGCGATAATGCACGGGAGTAAGTCTCCAGTCCATAGATAAAAGAGCGTTAGGAGGCTTCCCGAAATAACTGTTGTGAAAGCGGGAGTCCATCCCCACAGCGGTACGTGGGCTAAACCGAAGGCGATAAGCGCCAACATACTACCAGACCAGTAACTCCCAGTAAACCCTGATAGCCGTTCAGTTGCATAGCCTCGGTACAGAATTTCTTCCGTTGTTCCGCCCACTACTACAGCAAGAATAAGATACCAAATTGGCAATAGAGTCAGTTTTGATAACCCACCTTCAAATCCGGTGAGGTTCAATCGCTGCATTGCCCATAGTAATAGTGGTGAATAGATAAAGATGAAGATGCCAGCGAATGTCAGGCCCCACACTATCGACTGCCAACGCAGAGGCTGTAAACCTATTGAAGATAGAGGTTGGTTTTCCCCAAACAAAACTATCCCTAAAATTATCGCGCATAGCCCCACGAGCAATAGTTGCTGAAGTAGATTGCCAGTAAGTTTCTTATGATTGTCAAAGAAGCGATCGCCTATAGCTAAAAGTATCGGCCCACCCAGAGCAAGACACAAGCCAATCAGTGTAGGACAGTGTTCTTGCATCCAATCAATCCAATATTCCCAAAATAAATATTGAAATTGAAGCATCTCTAAGCAACCTATTGCTTTATCGAACTACCCAAAATAGGATAGAAAATCGACTAGCATGGTCAAAAACCACTTTCCGAAAGCCGCTGACAACAATCCACATACTATTGGTAATGCTGCGAATAATTTGCTATCAGCGGTGCCCCAATTTATGCTGTCACCCAGAAAAATCCAATATAAAAGCCCCAGAAGTAACGGAATACAGCCGAGAGCAACACCGATTAAGAAATGCGCTGCTATATGAGCTAGAGACCGACCTTGAGCAGTATGTTCCTTAGATTCCATAATTCCATAGTCAACACTTGCCAAACAAAGCATAGAAACCCCGTGCCAGAGCACAAGGGGAGATAAACTGACATAGGGAAAGGATCGGGCATATGATCTAGATAGCTTAATTGTCCGGGAAAAGTGAGAATGATACATCGTCCGATCGTCCATTCTTGCGGTTACTGATTGACTGTCACAACTCCTAGAACCCCGATTTTTTTAGATTGGATTGGTGTCAGCGTAACCCAACGGAATCGTTGATGGTGTTGGGTTTCACATCATTCAACTCAACCTACATTAGAAGATGTGTCAGTCAGCCAGCTTGCGGTTAATTGAAATGACCGATCGGACAAGCCCAAGCGGTCGATGCCCAGTCATGAATGTTCAGCGATACTAAAACCCCAGCACCAACCTGCAACCCTTGCGTCCAAACTGTTGCAGAGAGCAACTCGGTTTTTGATGGAAATTTGATTGAAAACGATTGAAAACTTATGCAAAGCTCAAACCTTCCTTCACCCTTCGATTCGACCTTCAATTTCAGGAGTTCTGATATGACGGAACACGCCAAAGCACAAGTACATTCACTTGTGGCTGCTATCCTTTTCTTTCTTGCATGGATGGGCGTCGTTGTATGGACTGGTGGTAACCTTTCGAGTGGTGCCCTCATTGGCATCCTCGTGTCCTGCTTATTTGGCATTGGCTACTACCTGTTCATTTACTTCCTCCCGCAACGCTCAAAACGACCATAAATGTAGGAGAGAAATGTCAGGCGATCGCTTCCGCCCTTCTCTTCAAAGCCTCATTGAAGGCAGAAAACTCTGCTTTCAAAACAGTGCGATTCATTTGTAGGATGGTAGCTGCCATCTCACTAGTAAAAGATTCAGTATTCAGTTTTTGATTTGAAATTTATGTTAAGTGCAAATCTCTCTTCAACGTTCGGTAGTGGGTTTGAATTGGATGGGTCTAGTCTAGTTAGAAACATTCCTACTGATTTACCAAACCTGGTTCAAAATATGGGGCGATCGCCTGCATTCTCTGAACCTGGTTTAGACGCTGTGATCGAGAAATTTAATGTACAGTCTCGTGATAATAGAGAGGATGCATTCAATGGTTTAGGCGGTCATCGCTGGAGTATCGGGCGGACAGACGATGCTAATCACGCAAGTGATGAGGAACATAATATTTTGACTGGCGATCGCAACCATTACGATTGGCTCAACACCGATGAAACCACCGATAAAACTATTGATGTGCTGCTGGGTAACAATGGAACCGAGGTACTGGTTTCTGGTTACAGGAATGATGATCTCTTGGGCGAAAAGAACACTAACACACCCAGCAATCAGCATCACTTTAGCTCTGTATCTCCTGAGCTTGCAATCGACCTGCAAGTGAGTTTGGAGCGATCGCTAGAAGAGGGTAATAGTCCCGGTTCGATCGCGGCTGTTCTGACTGCCGATGGTCAATTGTGGACTGGAGCAACAGGGCTTGCAGATGTAGAAAACAATGTTTCCGCCTCAGCTAGCGATCGCTTTCCTGTGGGGAGTGTCACCAAACCGTTCACGGCTACCGTGATCATGCAACTGGTTGAAGAAGGGGTGCTATCACTGGATGACACCATGAATCAATGGCTATCAGATTCAATCACAAATCAAATTGAGAATAGTAACGAAATCACAATTCGTCAGTTACTGAGCCACACCAGTGGAATCAATAGTTCCTACATGGGCGATGAGTATGGGCAAGATTTAATTGCCGATCCGTCTTTAATCTTCCAGGATTGGACACCGACAGACCTGCTCGCTCGCTATGTGTACGACCGCGAGCCGAGTTTTGCGCCTGGTACAGATGTTGCATACAACAGCGTCAACTATTTTCTTCTGGGCTTAATCATTGAATCTGCAACCGATTCAACCCTGACAAGCGAGTTTCGAGAACGCATTATTGAACCACTCGGACTCAACAATACCTTCATGCCCGACGAAGCTATCCCAAGCAGCTATCAGCCAGGTTATGTAGATGTGGATGGCGATGGTGTTTTTGATTTAAACGCTCAGGAAGCTGATCTCGATCGGTTCGGTGGTGCAGGAGCTTTAATCTCTAATGTTGAAGATCTGACCCGATTTGCCCAAGCTCTGTTTGGTGGTGAGTTAGTTGATTCCGATACTCTGAATGAGATGATTACGGGAGGAGTATCCATTCCAGCTAATGATTCACTTATGCCAGAAGTTGGTATAGGTCTGGGCTTTGGTTATCAAGATATCACTGGGCAAGGGCGACATTTCTTTGCTAATGGCGATAGCTATGGGTGGACAGTGCGACTGCGCTATGACCAGGAAACTGGAGCCACAACTGTGATCTACCGAAATGGCAGCAATGAAACTGCTACAAGAGACTATGCAGATCAGGCTCTAGATGGGTTGTTACAGATCACAAATGACTATCAAAATCCACCCCAATATGGCACCGAGGGCAATGACAGGCTAAGGGGAACACCCCAGCCAGATATCCTCTATGGGCTGGAAGGACACGATCGCATTTCAGGACGGGCTGGCTCAGATATTCTCTCTGGTAATGACGGCAACGATACGATTCACGGTGGGGCTGGATTGGATTGGATCAATGGTAGCGCGGGGCGCGATCGCCTTTATGGTGGTGCTGATCAGGATTATTTGATTGGTGGTTCTGGTAATGATGAGCTAATTGGCGGCAAGGGAAACGATACGCTTGCAGGTCAATCTGGAGACGATCATCTTCGAGGCGGATCGGGAGATGATCAACTGGATGGTGGTGATGGGCGGGATACAGTCAAAGGGGGTAGCGGTGATAATATTCTCATCGATCCAGATGGCGGTATTCTGACCGGAGGGCAAGGCGGAGATGAGTTTCGGCTAGGCGATGGTCGATTGCCCGACACTCCGAAAATTACCACCTTTCCGCCGATTCCTGATTTTACGATCGCTGACTTTACCATCGGTGAAGATAAACTCACGCTCAACTTTGGAATTACGTTCGACGATTTGACTTTTCTAGATACTGAAAATGGCACTGTGATTAGCACCCAAGCACGAGAAGGCTTACTCCTGCTAGAAGGAATTCGAGCGCAAGACTTGACACCAGATAGTTTTTACTTTGGCGACGCAGCGCTACAGGCTGCCCTTCAAGCTGCCTTAGAGAACGCTGTAGCAGAGAGCAATTTTCCTGGCATTTCGATCTCTGTCACGTCTCCCGATGGCAGCATTTGGACTCGGACTCAAGGGTTTTCCAATCTCGAAAATCAAACGCCACTAACTTCAGACGATCGCTTTGTGATCGGTAGTGTAACCAAAGTTTTTACTGCCACAACCGTCCTCCAGTTAGCAGAAGAAGGCAGACTGACTCTGGATGACCCAATGAGCCAATGGGTACCTGAAATTGCCGCACGGATTCCAAATGGCGAGCAAATCACCATCCGTCAATTGCTGGGACATACGAGCGGCATTCGAGACGATAGCGCAGATCTCGCCGCAGCTTATCTCGCGAATCCAGAGATTGCTCAACGAGAATGGACACCAGAAGACTTTCTAGAGTTGATCTATGACAAAGAGCCGATGGGCAATCCAGGACAGTTTGGTTATAGCAACCCGAACTATACAATCCTTGGAGAAATCGTTGAAGCCGTGACCCATTCGCCGCTTGAGCAGCAGTTTCAATCGCGAATTTTTGAACCTTTGGGACTCGAAAATACTTTTTACGCCTACCCAGAAGAAATTCCAGGCGGGTATGTAAAGTCCTACTACGATGAGAATGGAGATGGCATTTTAGAAGATATTCTGAGCCAAGTTCATCCTTCTCTTTCAGTCAAGAAAGCAGGGGGCGGCATGGTTTCTAATCCAACTGATCTAAATCGGTTTGCCCAGGCTCTATTTTCTGGAGAACTCCTTTCCCCTGCAACCCTAGAGGAAATGGTGCGCGATCGCAATCCCTACTTCGATCCCTTCGACTATGGCTTGGGTGTCATGTATGCTAGCCTTCCTGAAACTGGCAGGATACTGGGGCATGAAGGCGCTCAAGATATTTTCGGCTGGCGAGCCAATATGTATCACTTACCGGATGCTGGTCTGACCGTTTCCATCACTGCAAATAGTTTTTTGCGCGGTATCGATCCAGTCGGTGGTCTGTTCGACCAGGTGCTTGTAGAAACCTTCCTGCCTTCAGCCTGAGGAGAAATCCTATGAGCGGTCACAAAGCTTTGCAATGGAACATTTGGCGACAGCGGGTTATTGCCAATGCTTGGAGTGAATCCATTGGGTTAGGCGGGAGTGCGCTGGCGGGGTTCATCCTGGTGGCAATTGCGCCACCTGCTACGCCTGTCATCAACCTGCTCATCGCTGTGGCAATGGTGACAATCGCAACCGTGTTGGAAGGTGGAATCGTCGGTCTGGCACAATGGCAAGTACTCCGGCAAGTCTTGCACCATTTGACTTGGCAGCAGTGGGTGAGTGCAACTGCCCGTGGAGTTTTTGTTGCCTGGTCTTTAGGAATGCTGCCCAGTACAATCCTATCGCTGCAAGAAACAAACAGCGGCGCTCCACCAGAACCCAATGGTCTTGTAATGGCTGGACTGGCTGTGTTGATGGGATTCATCCTCGGTTCCCTGCTGGGCTTTTTCCAATGGCAAGCCTTGCATCAGCATTTGCCAAATGCGAGGGGATGGATTCTGTTCAACACGATCGCCTGGGCAGGTGGGATGCCGATTATTTTTGCGGGTGCAGGGAGCCTTTCTGCCGAAGCATCGCCGCTGACGATTGGTGGAATGGTGATCATGGTTTGTCTCCTCACGGGTGCGATCGTGGGAGGAATTCACGGTTTTGGGCTAATTTGGTTATTAAGACGAGGAATTTCATGCGCCTCTCAATCTTGACCGACCTGCCTCAATCCTATCAACGACAGAGCAAACTAGACTTGCTTCAAAACAAAGCCCTTTTGCTCAGTCTGATTCTCACGAGTGGCTTGTTACTCTTAGCAGCAGTGTGGTTTGGGGTAAACTTCGCGCTCTTCATCCGCCCTGACTCAAAACAGACTCTCTTTCCCTATGAAATTTGGAGTGCAACCTCAAACAGGTTTGCATTAACGATTCCACTAACGTGGTTGATGGGCATCGGACTTGCTATCCCGATTACGATGATTGTTCATGAAGCAATTCACGGTGTTTTGTTCTGGGGATTGACACACCAAATTCCGCGCTTTGGCTGCAAGTGGTTGGTTGCCTATACTGCCCCATCTAATGGACTTTATATTGCACGCGATGCATACCTGATCATCGCCCTTGCGCCGCTAGTCCTGCTAACAATCCTGGCAGGGATATTGCTGCCATTTGTGCCATCCAATACATTAACGACGCTGATTGGTGTGTTGAGCTTGAATGCTAGTGGCTCGGCCGGCGATATTGCAGTTGCCCTGTGGCTAATCCGAAAGCCTAGCACGACTGTGATAGAGGATCGAGGGACGGTAGTTATTGCGTATACTCAGATTATCTCGAATCCTCGCAATTCTTGATTCTAGAAGGCAGTGTTGAAGCGGCTTTTTGATATTGTGGTTGCCTTGTTGATTTTGTCTATAACTGCGCCATTGCTTTTGCTCGTTCCAGTGTTAATTAAATTAGACTCGCCCGGAGTTGTGCTATGCCCCTATCCCTGCATCGGTCAAAAGGGGAAGCCGTTTGGATTGATTCGCTTTCGCAGGATGGATCGATACTACGATCCCCAAGAGACAACCGAACGTCAATTAACTCGCATCGGCGCGATTATTCGGAATTACTCGCTCGACGACATTCCCAATCTACTCAATGTGCTGAAAGGGTCTCTGAGCATCATTGGTCCTTGCCCTTCGGAACCCCATTTCGTGGATGTAGCGAATCCTGAATGGCAAACTATTCTCTCCGTCCGTCCGGGTTGGATCGGTTTAGCAATTCTGAGCTTAGGGTCGAGCTTTAACGCAAGTGATCCCCAAGTGAAACGCCAGTTAGAGTTGCAATATGTTGAGCGACAGTCGTTGATTTATGATTTAGCACTGCTCATAAAAGCGGTGCGATCGCAGATTACAAGCCGAGGCAACATCAAAGCCCGTGGCAGAAAAGGGTAGCTCTCGCGTTAGGATTATGCTTGGAACCTAGCAACTAACCATGTCTCAGAACACTTAAGAGGAGATCGGTGGTAGCGATAGTGATAGGCACCGAGCGATTGATGAGACTAGCCAGCTAACACGTCGATGAGGCGGATGGTTGAAAGATGTGGGTACTAAGTTTGAGGTTGCTTGCCGCCGCTTATCTTTGTCGTTCTCTCTTTGCAGTGGCATCTCCCTCTGCCACAACGGGTATGACTAAAGCTAGACAATGCAGAATCGATCGGCTTTGAGGTTTGGTCTGGATTGGAGAGTGGCGATCGCCCCAGCCCAATCATTCCAGGGCGATCGCCAAATAATCTCTTATCTGACCCGTAGTTCTGGCTCGTATATGAACTCTACTTTTGACCAGATTATGATGCAGCGCTGTCTCGATTTGGCGCGTCGAGCATCAGGGCAAACAGCCCCCAATCCAATGGTGGGAGCCGTTGTGGTAAAGAACGGTCAAATTGTGGGTGAAGGCTTTCACCCCGGAGCAGGACAGCCCCATGCTGAAGTTTTTGCGCTGAGAGCGGCGGCCGAGCAAGCGCAAGGGGCAACAGTTTACGTTAACTTAGAGCCTTGCAACCATCATGGCAGAACCCCTCCCTGCACCGAAGCTCTGATTCAAGCAGGAGTTGACAGAGTGGTCGCGGGAATGGTTGATCCCGATCCGCGTGTATCTGGAGGCGGCATTGCCCGACTGCAAGCAGCAGGAATAGACGTTAGGGTTGGCGTTGAAGCAGCAGCCTGCCAGGAGTTGAATGAGGCGTTTGTGCATCGGGTGCTGCATCACCAGCCTTTTGGCATTTTGAAATATGCGATGACTCTAGATGGCAAGATTGCCGCTAGCACCGGACATAGCGCCTGGGTTACAGGAAAAACTGCACGAGCAGCAGTTCATCAGTTGCGGTTCACCTGTGATGCGGTTGTTGTGGGTGGAAACACAGTTCGGCGTGATAATCCGCTGCTGACTACTCATCAAGTCGCTCGACACAATCCACTCAGGGTGGTGATGAGCCGTAGCCTCGATCTGCCTGATGATGCCAAATTGTGGGATACCGCAGAAGCCGCAACGCTGGTTTTAACTGAAGCTGGCAGCAGACCCGACTTTCAAACGGCTCTGGTAAAGCGGGGAGTTGAGGTCGTTGAAATGTCGTCGCTAAATCCTGGTCAGGCAATGACTTATCTTTACAGTCGAGGTTGCCTCAGTGTTTTGTGGGAATGTGGTGGGCGGTTGGCGGCTGAGGCGATCGCCCATCGCTGTATTCAAAAAGTCTGGGCATTCATTGCTCCCAAAATTATTGGCGGCGCAACGGCTCCTTCTCCGGTAGGCGAACTGGGACTCTCGCTGATGTCAGAGGCGCTGGTGCTGGAGCGGGTAAAGTGGCGATCGCTTGGTTCTGACTACCTGATCGAAGGCTACCTTCCTTTTGAGCCTTAACCTGAAAGATATAGCGTGTAGCGCCGTAAAACTATAAAAACTATAAAGGCTGCATCCCAAATGGGTGCAGCCTCAAAACAGCTTTAGAGCTCAAATCAGAACATCTATAGACGGCGATTCAGGCTACCTATTGAGGAGGAGCTTCAGTTCCGGGAGCCTCTGCCGGCTCTTCAGTCGGAGCTACAGCAGGATCTTCAGCCGGAGCTACAGCGGGGTCTTCAGCGGGTGCAGTGGTATCTTCTGGAGTATCAGTACCTGAAGGAGCGCAAGCACCCAAAGCCAGTGCCATTCCGAGGAACAAAGGTAGAGCGAAAAACTTCAACTTCATTGCAATATCTCCTGATAATCTTGTCATCCATCCCTACAATCAATCTGTCAGAAAACCTGAAACTAGCCTATGCTCCATAAGGAGTAATTTAGTTTTTTAAAACCCTCTTCCAATGGGCAGATCAGTCAAGTTGTGGCTTAACTTGAAGGCTAATTTCCGGCAACAGTAAACAACATTGAAGAACTATCGAATTCACCATCCGAAGTGACTGAGAAGCACCCAGAAACCAAGTCTTTAGACACTCTAAAGCGAAGGTTTACAAAAGGTTGTAAACACGCTTATAAAAGCAGATTTGCCTTCACAAAATTGCTTCCTATTCCAGCTTTAATTGGGCTTAGTGCCCTGAAGAGCAAGGAGCTTAAGCCCCTTGTCAGGCTCATTTCCTTTTCTACTGGGCTGGCGCGGGTTCAGACTCCCGAAGAATCTGCTCAACTTCTTGCTGCAAGGCGGGATCTTGCTGCACAGCAGCCAGAATTTGATTGAACTGTTCAACCTCTAGCCCTTCAGATTGAACGGCTTCTTGAAATCTAGCCTGAGTCTGCTGACGTACAGTTGTGATTTCGTTCGCAGCTTGCTCAAAACTTTGCAACTCTGCTTCAGAAATTTCTGTCTCAGGCGCAGCTTCAGGATTTTGCTGAGCTTCGGCAATTTCATTGAAACGATCTGGCGTTAACCCTTGACCTTCAACAATTTGGAGCAACTCAGTTTGAGTTTCCTGCTGAATGGACTGGAGTTGGGCGATCGCCCTGGCAAATCTTTCAATCTCCTCTGAACTCACTTCAGCAGCAGGTTGAGGCTGAGCCGGGGGAGCAGGTTGGGCAGAGGGTTCAGTTGGCTCAGTCGCAGGGGTTTGAGAGTGAGCGGGTAAGCTGCCAATGGCTAACAGCAACAAAAAGGTACTGCCTGCCAGAATTTGCTTCAACATTTCAGTCTCCTTACAGTGTTCGCTTCATTGAAAACCCCTAGAAATGCGATGTGCGACCCCGTCAGGCTTCATTCCCCAAATTCTCTCCCCCCATGAGAAAGAGGAGCAGGAGTGGCTCAAAGCCCCCTCTCGCTGTGTGAGAGGAATTTAGGGTGAGGACTTTAAAAAAGCTGCACATCACGTCAAAGACATCTATCTAGCGTCTTCAGTCCAGTTGTTCTCAGGGGAAGCGGCTTGCTTCACATCTAAATAGCCCTTCGCTTGACGTGCCGAGGGGCGCAAGGCTCAGAAAACACCCTGACAAGCTAGTGTTGAGTTGATGTGTCAATCAAATGAAGCTTGTGACACAACTCACGGGTCACGGGTAGCAATGTAGTGTGTAATTAAACGCTTTCGCTTGTTCTCATCAGCTAATTCTTTAAGCTGGAGGCATTGACTAACAGTTTTGTGTAAAGGCGATCGCATCGCTGCGTCTCAACTCCTGTTGCTGGTTGATAGCCACTACTTTCATACAGCCTGACGGCTTCAAAAAGCACACTGGCCGTTTCCAACCAAATTTGCTGATAGCCCTGTTGAGCGATCGCAGATTCTAAGTTTTGTAACAAAAAACGTCCCAATCCCTGCCTCCTAACTTCTGGCAGAAGATACATTTTGCGAATTTCTACGGCATTAGTGCCTCGTGCAACAGGATAGTAAGCGGCCGTGCCGACCAACCGCTGCTGCTGTTCGACCACCCAAAACTCGCCGCCTTTTGCCCAGTAAGACTCCTCAACGGTTAGCACATCCCGGTCAGCCCCGTCTGGCTCACATTCCAGCCGATACTCATGCAACACAGAGCGAATCAAATTTGCTGCAACGGTGCGATCGCTCGGTTGCCAGTCTCGAACCCAAAACTCGTGGAAATGGCTATTCACTAACTATGAATCCTCGGCTCAGGGTAAAGGGTCGATAGCAGGCGGCTTTCGACGGTGGCCAGAGTTTCTAGCCGATCCGTCACTGCTTTGCGCTCAAAATAGGTGGTGGCAAGAGTCCAATAAATACCGTAGTGACGCGCTTCGGATGCCATCAAGCCTCGATAAAACTGCGCTAACTCAGGCTCAGGACAGTGAGCAGCTAGCAGCCCCAATCGCTCATGGCTGCGGGCTTCAATTAGGCCGGACACAAGCAGCAGGTCGAGCATCCGGTTGGGTTCGTGACGGCGAATTTCAGCCTTCAGTCCAGCAGCGTAGGGTGGGGCAGACAACGGCGCAAGGGGAATGCCACGCCGATCGAGCCACTGATTCACCTGCTCGAAATGCTCTAATTCCTCCTGGGCGATCGCTGTCAAGGTTCGCACCAGTTTGACGCTGGAGGGATAGCGAAAAATCAGGTTAAGCGCTACGCCTGCCGCCTTCCGTTCACAGTGAGAATGATCGAGCAGAACGGTATCGAGGTTAGCGATCGCTTGCTCAACCCAAGCGGCTGACGTAGGCTGCTGAAGAAATTTAATCGTGGGCGGAGTTGAAGAGGTCACAGATAAAAATTTTTAATACTTTCTCGTCGCATACTTTTGTCAGATTAGCAAAAGCCCTATCAAGTTTGCGTAATCCCACGATTAAAGGCTGTTGATCTTCAAAGCTGGATACCGAGTTTAGCGCCAGCCACAAGGGGGAAGATATGACTATTCATACTGCGTCGTCGAATTCAGCTTCTAGACAGGAAGCTCTGGCCGCGATCGCGGCCTTTGGGCAGTCTACGGTACCCAGTTTGTGGCCACACTTAGATAAGCAAAAGCTTGTGGCAGAGATGCGATCGCGGGTGAATGACCCCTTCAAAGTTAATCAAGGCAAACAACCCTTTTGCGGACCCGCTTCCATCTTGTTTGAGCTAGTTCGCAAGCAACCGCTGCGCTACGTTCAGATCTGTAGAGACTTATTTGAACAGGGCGGTTTTCAGGCAAAAACAAAGCAAATTAACGCCTCCACTCGATTGCGTCAGGAAAGCAAAGGCGATCTGCAAATGGGACAGGCAGACTGGCTGGTGCTGGCAACCCTGCGAGACGCAGAAAATCTGCTGTTTCCCGTTGATCCCGATGCGCCTGAAATCATGCGTAACCTCAGCGGCATGACTAAATCCTGGGAAATGAAAGGCTGGGTCAGAGAAATTTTGGGTTACAAACGAGTCAAGTACGACCACACCTATCTCCTGGGAGACGTAGGGGCTTTACGAAATGCGGCTCAAGTGATTGAGACGGGCGGCGTTGCCTTCATGCTGGTGACGGCTGACGGCTTGTTGGGGCAAGCTACCCCCCGCAAAGAAGAGCTACCCGTTGCCCTGCCTAACCACTGGATCACGCTCATCAGCAACGTTGCGATTCAAAAGGGCACTTTCGGACGGCATGACAGCGGACACGTCAGCTTTGATGTCTTTACCTGGGCAAAAAAGATGCACGTTGACACTGGAGAAGGCCCATTTGAACGCTTCCTCTGGGGCATTGTTACAGGACAGGCTACCTAAAGGTTGAATCAAAACAAAGCGTAATTTTGTCGGTTGTAAAGTTAGTATGTTTTAATAAAAGTTAATACTAATCTTACAAAACAACGCTTTCAAATGTTAAGAATTATTACCGACTTTGATGGGCCAATCATGAACGTTTCTGAACGTTACTATCGGGCCTATCTATTTTGTTTAAGAGAAGTTCGATACCCTGACCAATCTGTTAATCCGCTTTCCAAACCGGAGTTTTGGGCACTGAAGCGATCGCAAACTCCTGAACGCCAAATCGGGCAGATCTCAGGGCTAAATGAAATTCAGGCAGAAAAGTTTTCTCAACTGCGAAAGCGCACCGTCCACACGATGCCTTACCTGGTCTATGACACCCCTATTCCAGGGGCGATCGACACGCTCAAGCGAATTCGGCAGGCAAAGGTAGACCTGTCCGTGATGACGATGCGACGGGTGCGCGAATTAGAAGACGCTTTAGGTCGCTATGGCCTGGCTCAATTCTTTCCGCTAAATCGGCAGTTTTGCCTTAGCAACGACTACGTTAAAACGGCTGACGTAAAAGATAAACCCCTACTGATGCAGCGGGCGTTGACACAGCTTCCAGCGGTTGAAGAAACCTGGATGATTGGGGATACGGAGGCTGATATTGTGGCGGCAAAAACGCATGGGATCAAGGCGATCGCTGTGCTGTGTGGCATTCGCGATCGCACCCAACTGATGCAGCACCAGCCCGATCGCATTGTGAACGATCTGAGCGAGGCAGTAGACCTAATCTTTGCAGAGTCAGCGGTCAAGCAGGCAAGTGCCGTATAGCAGCTAGCCATTTTGCAATGTCTAGCTTGCAATGTCCAACAGCGGGGCAATGCGATCGCGTGATCCCTGCTGCCTTCAGCGCAGAAAGCTGTCGGTTAGCCAGAGAATGAAAAAAGTTACCCAGGCTGCAAAGGTGTCGCTTCCTATCTGTAGCTCGGCGAGTTGAGGCTGTAGCAGGCTAGCTGCCTGTAATCCTAAAATCACGCCCAAAATCAGGCTCACCAGAGTAATCAAGAAAGCTCGGCCAAACTTATGTTCTTTACGATTCAAGAAGTAGAGGCTAAAGCCAACTCCTAGCGCCAACCCAACCGAAGCTGAAGTCAGGCTGAGAAGGGACGTTCCAAGAAACAGCGCAGCGGGCCAAAGAATATCGGCTCGGCTGGGCGTATCGATAAAACGCTGTAGCCAGTCCGGAGTTTGCTTGGTTGGAATTGGAGTGAATTCAGGGGGTGTTTCAACCAACCGCTCTGGAAAGCGAATCCGGTCGGGCACTTTAATTTTGCCTTCTTGACGCAGCCGCAAGCGATCCATCAGGATCGCATCGTAGGACGCTTCGATCGACTCCACTAGCTTGCGATCGCCGCTGTGCTCCTGCACGAGACGATTACGAGAATCCTGAATTTCTTCAAACGAAGCGTTTTCATCTACCCCAAGCTTTAAGTAGTGATTTTGGTCACTCATCTACAACCTCCAAAAGACCCCCAATATATTCGATTATGATTGGCAATAAGAAAATCAGGAAGCCCACAGTTAGTTAGCAGCCCTATCCAACCTAGCCGCTGATCGCCGCTGATCATCGACTGCTACTTACTTGCTGCTAGCCATAGTGTAACTGTCTACCTTCTTTTCGCAAACTAAGGACGCAAAAGTTTAGTTCAGGTAGTGCATATAGTCCCAAATTTCGTTAGATTTGCTCAGGCAGGTATTTGCATTGCCGATTTCTAGTACGGATAATTGTTTTATTAAGCGCTTAATATAGCAGGTATCCATTTCTAAAGCCTATCTGATGAAGTCTAGTGAAGTCTATTGACGCAGCTACCCTTTTGTAGGCTATTGTTTCATCTGCCGTTGCATCAGCTTCGCTCCCGTTTACCGATGCTCATCCACTCCTCAATGTAAGGTTATGGTCATGGCTCCAGCCAAGATTCTCGTCGTTGATGATGACCCCTCTATCCGCACTTTAATCCATCGATTTCTGTCGAAACAGAATTATCAGATGGAATCTGCCGAAGACGGCAAGACTGCTCTGGCAATTTTCGAGCAATTTAACCCGGATCTGGTGATTCTAGACGTAAATTTGCCAGATTCAACGGGTTATACGCTTTGCCAAGAGATGCAAAGCCGTACTGGGGTATTCGTGCTGATGTTGACCAGTCGCACAGATGAAGTTGATCGAATTACAGGTTTTAAGAAGGGTGCAGATGACTATTTGACAAAGCCCTTTAGCCTGGGGGAGTTGGAAGTCCGGGTGGGAGCAATTTTGAAGCGTCAGCGTCCGGTGACAACGGCTGAGCAACAGTGTTTAACTTTTAACGGGCTAGCGATTGATCCGGTACGGCGAGAGGTGACGCTAAACAATGACATTGTGCCGCTGACAGCGCTGGAGTTTGACCTGCTGCACTTTTTAGCTAGCCATCCGGGAAGAGTTTGGCGACGGGCCGAGCTGATTCAGAAGGTTTGGGACTATGAGTATGTGGGCGATCAGCGAGTTGTGGACGTGCATATTGGGCAGATCCGCAAAAAGATTGAGATTGACACCACTCAGCCTGCCTTGATTCAAACAGTGCGTGGAGTTGGCTACAAGTTTGAAGCTCCTGGAGCGGGGCAGGAGAGCGCCGCCGCTCAGTAGACGGACAGAGTTTCAACTCACAGAATCAGAAAGAGCGTACCTCCTGGGAAGTGCGCTCTTTCTAGTTGATTGCCGCTTTACGGGTGGAGGGGCGATCGCCTCTAGCTTGTCCACCTCTCTAATTTTCTAATTCGCCTATGTCTCTCTACGCCTCTACTTTGTCCACTTCTGGGCAACTAGCTCAGCCAGATCCACAACCCGCTGGCTATAACCCCACTCATTGTCATACCAGGCAACGACTTTGACCATATCGCCACCCATAACCATCGTTAGTGCTGCATCAACAATCGATGATTCGTCAGTACCCCGATAATCGCAGGAAACCAGCGGTAAATCACTATAAGCCAGAATTCCTTTGAGGGGTCCTTCAGCGGCTGCTCTGAGGGCATCATTGACCTGCTCAGAAATCGTAGGCTTCTCAACTTGGACAACCAAATCTACGATAGAGACGTTTGGCGTGGGAACTCGCAGCGCAATGCCGTTTAACTTGCCCTTGAGTTCAGGCAACACGAGCGCGACTGCTTTTGCAGCTCCCGTTGTGGTTGGCACGATGTTGAGTGCAGCGGCACGGGCACGACGCAAATCGCGGTGGCTGGCATCGAGCAAGCGCTGGTCGCCCGTGTAGCTGTGGGTAGTCGTCATAGTGCCTTTAATGATGCCAAAGTTTTCGTGAATCACTTTGGCGACGGGGGCAAGACAATTAGTGGTGCAGCTTGCGTTGCTGATGATGACGTGTTGGTTGTGGTCGTAGTCTTGATCGTTTACGCCGACGACAAACGTGCCGTCATCTCCTTTACCAGGTGCTGTAATCAGCACTTTCTTAGCTCCAGCGCTGAGATGCTTGGAAGCTCCTTCTTTACTGGTGAAAACGCCTGTCGATTCGATAATCAGGTCTATGTCCCAGTCTCCCCAAGGCAAGTTTAGGGGGTTGCGGTCAGAGGTGCATTTGACGGTCTTGCCGTTGACGGTGATGGTGTTGTCGTCGGCGCTGATGTCAGCATCGAACTTGCCCAACATGGAGTCGTATGTTAACAGGTGGGCGTTGGTTCTAGGGTCAGACGTGTCGTTGATGGCAACGACTTCCATCTGGCTGTCTTGGCGAGTCAGCCAGCATCGCATAAAGTTGCGCCCGATGCGCCCAAACCCGTTGATCGCTACTCTAATCACTGCGTCTTGCCCTCTGTCTACTAAAATACTTGCTAGTAATGAACCCGATCATACACGTTAGGTGGCCCCCTCTCAATAGCCACTGATGAAGGGTTTGGCACTAATAGCCAAAGAGTTGCAGTCTGGTTATTTCGGGCTAATGCACAATTTGAGGGAGTGGACTTAGCCGCTAGGCTTCAAAATCGGTACAGATCGTGAGTAAAAATGTAGTCTTCTACGGATTTGGGCACGAGAGCCTGAATGGAGCGGCGATCGCGGCAATATTGCGAACCAGGCTAGATGAAATTTCGACTAAAGGCATCTGCAAAATCTGCCAGTCAATTTTGATGGACTGTGCCGCCATCTGTTGGGCAACCTGCTGACCGATCGCGGCTACGGACTGCCCTGAGCGGGGAGCAACTAGCCAACTGCACTGGGCTGCTAGTTCTTGACGGCGGTACCAGTGGGGCAAGGAGGCAAAGGCATCTAAGCCGCCAATCCAGTACCACTGGCTATCTGGGTAGCAAATTTGTAAATCAAGCAAGGTGTCGATGGCATAGGAAGAACCTGGGCGGTTCTGATCAACGGACGATAGAGAAAAGGCAGGATAGGGGGCGATCGCTGCTTCACCATCTCAAACCGATGCTGAAAGTCTGCTAGCTTATCCGACTGCTTGTGAGGAGGGTGATAGGCAGGTACCCAGATGACCCGATCCAGGTTGACCTGCTTGAGAGCCGTCTCTGCCATGAGCAAATGCCCTCGATGAATCGGATTAAAACTGCCGCCGAGGACGGCTAACTTTGGCATGGTAAAAGAATGGCGATCGCCCTGAGAAATTTCCGGATTGGCAATAGTTCCAATGAGTAGGATTAAACATTGGTTTTCAAGCAAAATCTTTTGAAAGGGATGCGATCGCGCTCAAAACCAGCTTCTAGTTAAATCTCTGATCTTCTCCGATCCAAGATGGAAGCCACTCAACCACTGCTCATCCATCAAAATTAACTGGCAAAAGTTAATAGAAACCTAGAACGTTAGCTAAGAGCAGACAGCCCAATCCTTCAAGAGGTTATATCGCGAAAAAGCAATTCTTGCTATGATATCGCGTGTTATTGGTGTGGTGTGGTGTTTGAGGAGCTAGAATGCTGAATTCTGTCGATTTCAGCGGGAGACCATTTCATTTCATCGGCATCGGTGGAATTGGAATGTCTGCTCTCGCCTATATTTTAGCTAAGCGTAAACTCCCAGTTTCAGGGTCAGATATTTGTCTCAACCACATTACGCAGCGTTTACAGGAACAAAACGTTCATATCTTTTGGAGCCAAGACGCTGCGAATTTGAGATTTTTTCAACCCAGTCAAAGGCTGATCTCATCAGAAGCATCACCCCAGGAAACTGGCAGAAATGGCAACGGACACGGCGCGAATGGCACCTCGAAGCAACAAAAATTAGATTCAACCCAGTTGCAGGCTGTCCTTCCCCAAGTCATTTGCTCAACTGCGATCGATCCTAAAAATAATTCTGAATATCGAGCGGCACTTGAGTCAGGTTGTCCTATCTTTCATCGCTCTGACCTGCTAGCAGCGCTAATGCAAGACTATCAAAGCATTGCCGTTGCTGGAACTCACGGTAAGACAACCACCAGCAGCATGATTAGCTATTTGCTGCTGCAAGCGGGACTCGACCCCACAATCATCGTTGGCGGTGAGGTGGCCGCCTGGGAGGGAAACGCTCGTTTAGGGAAAGGACCCTACCTGGTCGCAGAGGCAGACGAGTCAGATGGCTCTCTGGTCAAATTTTCTGCCTACGTTGGGGTGATTACAAATATTGAGCTTGACCATCCTGACCATTACAGCAGCCTGGAGCAGGTGGTTGAAACCTTTCAAACCTTTGCTCAACAGTGTGAAATTTTGGTGGGAAGTCTGGACTGTGATACGGTGCGGCACAGGTTAAAGCCTACCGTCAGCTACAGTCTACGCCCCGAACTTGGGGCAGATTATACGGCGACTGATATTGTTTATCATCCAAATATTACAGAAGCGCAGGTTTGGGAGCGCGGCACGCGGCTGGGTGTGCTGAACCTAAAGCTATTAGGGCAGCACAACCTCAGCAACGCCCTGGCTGCTGTGGCCATTGGGCGTTTGCTAGGATTAAAGTTTGAGGCGATCGCCCTGATCCTGGCAAGCTTCACAGGCGCACGGCGACGGTTTGAGTTACGGGGTGAGTTCAACAATATTTTGCTGATTGATGACTATGCTCACCATCCCAGTGAAATTCAGGCAACGTTGACGGCTGCTCGGCTTCAGGCAGCAGCTTTAGACCCTCTACCGCGACGGGTTGTAGCCGTGTTTCAACCCCATCGCTATAGCCGCACGTTGACCTTCTTGCCAGAGTTCGCCCGTTCTTTTGGGAATGCTGATTTGGTAATCACCACCGAAATTTATAGCGCGGGTGAGCCAAAGCTAGAGCAGGTCAGCGGTCAGCAGTTGGCAGAGGCGATCGCCATGCACCATCCCAGAGCGGTTTATCAGCCCACCTTGCCCGATGTCTACGCTTATTTGATTGAGACGCTGGCTCCGGGCGACCTGGTTTTGTTTCTGGGAGCGGGGAACTTGAATCAGGTGATTCCTCAGCTCAACGCATACTACCAACAGGCTGATTCTAAGGTTCAACCGCAGTGCCATTAAGCGGCTCCCCGATTGAACTGTCGTCTTCTCGGCGATCGCAGTTCCCCCTTAACCTTGCTTCATCTTTCAAACTTGGAGCGCCCCTCTAGTAGCTCAGCTTCTTCAAAACTCAAAAAGCTATGACTCTCTCCTGTGACTCCCCCAGCGCTCGTGAACCCGCTTCAGGGATCGCAAGTCCTAAATCTAACTACTCCGACTCCCCAATTAGCGAAGCAACATTCAGCCCAGATCTCAAACCCGTTTCAACTTCAACAGCTAGTCCGACCTTGATTTCTTCTAAGCCGCGCACAGCAGCCCTGCATCTACCCAGAACAAGCTGTCTAATCAAACATCAGGTGCCGCTATCTGGCCTGACCTCGTTTCGGGTGGGCGGTCCAGCAGAACTGTATATTGCACCCCGAACCTTAGAAGATTTACAAGTTAGCTTTGCCTGGGCAGAGGCAGAGGGGCTACCTATCACTTTGCTAGGAGCGGGGACTAACCTGTTGGTGAGCGATCGCGGCTTACCGGGTTTAGTCATCTGCACTCGCCACCTCCGTCACACAGAATTTGATCCCAAAACGGGTCGAGTTACTGCTGGGGCAGGCGAACCCATTGCCCGCCTTGCCTGGAAAGCAGCCGAGCAGGGTTGGCAGGGATTAGAATGGGCAGTCGGCATTCCTGGCACCGTAGGCGGAGCCGTCGTTATGAACGCGGGTGCCCATGCCGCCTGCACCGCCGATATCTTGGTAGATACGCAAGTGCTATCGAGCAACTGCAACATCAACCTCCTCACGCCCGAAGACCTCGACTATCGCTACCGCACCTCCGCCTTACAGGGAGACAAGCGCCTAGTTACCCAAAGCACCTTTCAGCTTCAGCCCGGAGCCGACCCCAAGCAAGTGCTTGCCGATACTACAGCCCACATGAAGCAGCGACACACGACCCAGCCATACCACTTGCCTAGCTGTGGCAGCGTTTTCCGCAACCCCAGCCCCCACACTGCGGGTTGGCTAATTGAGCAAACAGGACTGAAGGGGCATCAAATTGGAGGGGCACAGGTTGCTCAACGTCATGCTAACTTCATCTTGAACTGTGGCGGCGCAACGGCAAACGACATTTTCCGGTTAATCCGTTACGTTCAGCAGCAGGTCGCCGATCAGTGGGCGCTCTGGCTAGAACCGGAGGTCAAGATGTTAGGCGAGTTTTAGGTTCGCGATAGTTTCAAAATCAAAATTGGAACGCTTGATCGCCAAACACCAATGTTAAGGTTAGGTGTTAGGGTTACACTGAACATCAACAGCAAGATTTAGAAAGTCATGTCAAAAGGTCAAGGATTTGGCTTCGGTTTAGGCAAAATGAAGGAGCTTACCGAAGCGTTTAAGAAAGCTCAGCAGGTTCAAGAAGGCGCAAGAAAGCTGCAAGAAGAACTTGAGGAAATGGAAATTGAAGGAACTTCTGGCAACGGTTTGGTTAAAGTTGTGCTGAGTGGGAACCAGGAGCCACGTCGAGTTGAAATTTCGCCTCAGGCTCTAGAGGAAGGGGCAGACTTGCTCTCTGATCTAGTTGCTGCTGCGATGAAAGATGCTTACGACAAATCTACGGCAACCATGCGCGAACGCATGGAAGAGCTAACAGGCGGGCTAAACCTGCCCGGAATGTAACCTCCTAACCTGTTCAGGCTTTAGCGTGAAGCGGTAGAGGTTTGCTCTCTACTGCTTTGCTCATGCTTACGCTCTAGCTTGAAAATCAGAGATTTCTCCGTCAAAGTTTTCTCTAAAGTAGACCTGCTGACTCGTATAGCCGTCGAACGATCGCTACGATTTTTTCACCATACTGAGCGTCAGCCGACCAGCGACCGCTGAGTTGGGTAACCAGTGGGGCAATGCCGCGTCTGACAAAGCGAAACCTTGGATCAACCAGTTCTTGTACCAGCGGTTCCGTGCTTGCATAGGCTTTGAGGTGTTGAATATGCGCTCTGACTCCAATTCTAGCGCTGGGAAAGGAGGCAATCTCCTCCTGTGTAATGGCGCTTCCCAAACCGCCGAAGTTGTTTTGGGAGGGTCTCAGAGTGCCACCAAATTGTAAAAAACCCGTTTCAAGACACATTTGCGAGAAAGCTATGTCATAGTTAACGCCTTCGATGCTGGCTTCTTCACGGTAAAGCTTGGGTAATTCGGGAAATTGGGTGAGGGCATTCTCATTGTTGGTTTTAAGAAACATCATCAACTGCACTTCAGAGGTAGAGCCACGTCCCATGATGCGATCGACAAGTCCTGGGCAAACCGTACCCGACGAACGCAAGATAACTGTGCGGGAGGCGCTATCCCAACCAACAGAAATATTAAATTCACGCAGGTCAACCGCCTTGACGTAGACGATATTGCGGTAGCTGATGCGGGTGACACCCGGCGCACTCGATAGATCAATATTCAGGCGATCAACCAAATCAATAGGGATGTAAGCATTGCCGCTGACGATAATTCCCTGTTCGTCATAAATTCCACCATTGATGTTGATGTCAATGGATGGGTAGGTTGGAGAAGGCGAAGGAGATGGAGAAGTACCCGCTACGGCTCGGCTCCAGGCAGCAAGACCATCTGAGATGCCAATGGCAAAGTCACGGCGGCGATTTTGCAGCAGCAGGCGATCGTCTGGATTGGTCAGGAACCCGACTTCCAGCAGCAGCGAAGGCGGCACAACTCTACGGCAGAAGGGCAAATTTCCTAACCCTGTAGTGGTGTCGGGTCTGGCTCCTCGGCTCGGCAATTGGGGCACTCGCCGCAGCAACGCTAGCAGCAGCAGTTCGGCGTGGGCTTTGCGCTGGTCGTTGTTAGCGATGTGGTAGACACTAGTTCCGCGCAGGGAGGGGTTAGGAGAACCGTCCATACCAATTTCTAGGGCTACATCGTCTCTGCGTCCACGTGCATTGATCCAGGCGATCGTCTCTATGGCACTGAGGTTATCAGGAACAGTCAGCACTTCAAAATTGCGCGATCGCAGCTCAGTGGCAACTAAGTCGCGGGTCAAGATCATTTCTCTAGCTTCTGTGGTGCCTCCTGCAACGGTGCCAGGATCGGTCAAGCCATTCTCCAGCCCACCATGAGCGGCTGAAATAAAAATTCGTCCCATGTGCTAATCCTTTGACTGTGCTTATTTATAGCAGGTCGTTGGTCATTGGTCATGGGTCATTGGTTACTGGTCATTGAGGGGTGGTAATGAATAGCGGGTATTCACAAATGACAAATGACCCAGAATCACTATTTCCCAATTTTGCTCTTTACCCCTGAGCTTTTAGGTCTGACAATGTAGGGAATTGTTTTTGATTTTGGCCCTGATGGACGTTCCCCGGTTACATCCTGACACGATTGAGCAGGTGAAGCAGCGAGTTGACATTGTGGATGTCGTCTCGGAACACGTGGTGCTGCGGAAGCGGGGGAAGGATTTTACAGGGCTATGTCCGTTTCATGATGATAAGTCGCCTAGCTTCAGTGTGAGTCCTGGCAAGCAGTTTTATTACTGCTTTAGCTGCGGGGCAGGGGGCAATGCGATTAAGTTTTTGATGGAGTTGGGGAAGCGATCGTTTAGTGATGTGGTGCTAGATCTGGCGAAGCGCTATCAGGTGTCGGTGCAAACGCTGGAACCCGCACAGCGGCAAGAGCTACAGCGACAGCTTTCACTGCGGGATCAGCTTTACGAGATTTTGGCGCTGACGGCTCGATTTTATGAACACGCTTTGTGTCAGGCTCAGGGGGAAGCGGCGCTGACCTATCTGCGAGAGGCGCGGCGGCTGAGTGAGGAGACGATTCAACAGTTTCAGTTGGGCTATGCTCCGGCAGGGTGGCAGACGCTCTATGGCTATTTGGTCGAGCAGAAGCGCTATCCGGTGGAACTGGTGGAGCAGGCAGGGCTGATTGTGCCTCGGCAGGGCGGCAGCGGATATTATGATCGGTTTCGCGATCGCCTGATGATCCCTATCCATGACCTCCAGGGGCGAGTGATTGGGTTTGGCGGCAGAACATTGACCGATGAGCAGCCCAAATACCTGAATTCTCCTGAGACGGAGCTATTTGACAAGGGTAAAACGCTGTTTGGGCTGGACAAGGCGCGGGGGGCGATCGCCAAACAGGATTGTGCCGTTGTTGTAGAAGGATATTTTGACGTGATTGCCCTGCACACGGCGGGGATCAGCAATGTGGTTGCGTCTTTAGGAACCGCCTTAAGTTTGGCGCAAGTGCGGCTGCTGTTGCGTTATACCGAGTCCAAGCAGGTGGTGCTGAACTTTGATGCAGATGCAGCGGGGGCGAAGGCAGCAGAGCGGGCGATCGGGGAAGTTGCAGATCTGGCTTATCAAGGAGAAGTGCAACTGCGGGTCTTGAACATTCCCCAGGGAAAAGACCCCGATGAGTTTCTCCAGAGCCATTCTGCCGATGAGTATCGGGCACTGCTGGCAAATTCGCCGCTGTGGCTAGACTGGCAGATCCAGCAGCTTTTGGCGAATGCTGATTTGAGCAAGGCAGACCAGTTTCAGCAAAGCACTCAGGCGATCGTGAAACTGCTGGGCAATTTGCCGAATGCAACGCTGCGTACCCATTATATTCATCGTTGTGCAGAACTACTGAGTCGAGGGGAAGCGCGGCTCACCCTGCGGATAGAGGAAGATCTGCGAACCCAGGTCCGAGGGCAGCGGTGGCATGGGCGATCGCAAAAGTGGCAGACTCCGGGCGATCGCACCCTGCTAGAAGAGTCAGAAGCGCAGCTATTGCGGCTGTATCTGCATCTGCCAGACTATCGAACTCTGATCGCGGAGGCTTTAGAAGAGCGCGACATCGATTTCAGCATTTCCCATCATCGATTTTTGTGGCAGCAAATTTTAGAGTTGCAGTTGGGTGCGGTAGAGGGTGATCTGGTTGGAATATTGCGCGATCGCCTTACCGAATTTCCCGATCGCCTCATTCAGGTCACTCCACTCTTTCACCTAGATGAAAAAACTCAGCGAGACATTTTACGTGCGCCGCTGGTCGTGCGAGCCGCGACCGCCTGCATGGAGCGAGTCCTGTGTGAGAAACGCTGTCGCCACTTTCTCAGCCTGTGGGAAAAAACTGACTGTGCCCTTGCAGGCGAACTCAGCCAGTACTATCAGCAGCAAATTTATGCCGAAAAACAGCGCATCGAAGAACTCGACCAGCAAGAGCGCCAAACCACCTTTGCAGACCTAGCCCAAGTACCCTGGGTTGGAGAGTTCTACCAATCTCTAGAGTCTGCTGCTACAAATTGAATTTTGTGTAAGACATTGAATTTTGTGTAAGACACAGTATGCAACTATATAGGAATCCTATTTGATTCGTGAAAAAGATGATTTGTGAAAGTGCCCGCCCTCCGGGCGGGCACTTTCACAAATCATTTAGGAGCGCTATAGCAGTCTTAAATTAGTTGTAAGAAGAGTAGGTTGTGAGAGGCGCACCCTGGAGGGGTGCGCCTCTCACAATCCATTTAGGATGGCTATATATCTCACAAAAGCTTAAAGAAGGCACTTCTTGTGCATAGAGACAACTGGTCCCTTGCTACCCACCGATGCGAAGCGCGTCATGCTATTTATCCTAGTTCCTTGCGGAGGGGGTCTGGGGGACGCGCTTCGTCCCCCAGTGGGGGTTTGGGGGCAAAGCCCCCAAGAAGGTCTTTGCTATAAACCAAAGATTCTCAGGTTAGACCGCAAAGAGGCACAAACCTGCGTCCCTCTTTGGGTATGTTGACAGACTGGACTATCACAAGGAGTCTGGGAGAATCCGAACCTTCGGGGGTTTTTCCAAAACCCCCTCCGATTAGTTTGGGGTAGGCGGCACAACGCGCTTCGCATCGGTGATGACTCAAGAACTGCTGCCCCTGCCCCTAAAAACAACCTAGCGTATCGCGAGTCTCTCGTCCGGTTACCGGATTAGTGCCTGTGGCAAGCTCACAGAGTTTATCCTGGGTGTCTTGCCGCAAGAGTACATCCGTGAAGTCAGCTCCGTCCAAAATTGCTCCATCAAATTTGGCGTTGAAGGCAAATGCGCCTTCTAAAATAGCGTTGGTTAAGTTTGCGCCAACCAGACGGGCAGAGTCGAGGGTCGCAAAGCTCAAGTTAGCGCCTTCTAAATTTACGTCTTCCAGGTTTGCGCCAAAAAAGCTTACGCCGCGCAGGTCAGTGTGGCTCAGGTTGCTGCTGCGAAGGTTGGCTTTGGTAAAGCTGGAATCGGTCAGCACTCGCCCAGACCAATCAACATCAATCAGGCTTTCTTTGTTGTAATTGTCTGCCAGAGCGGGAGAAATGAAAATAAAATTTAGAGTGGCGATCGCCCCTACTAGACCCCAAACCACTAAATTAGGAAAACATCGTGTCAACGTTTGATAGCACTGCGTCCAGGACAAATTACAAAGCCTAATCATGCGAATTGAAGGTAGCGTGAATGACAATTCAAGCAGATTTATTTCAACCTGATCCTACCTGAATGTGCGGTACTGTTTGCAGACCAGACGGGTAGAAATGGGCAAACTTCAGTCACCGTTACATTCTCCATGCTGCACCTGTGAACGCCTCCTCACCCAATTCTTCTCAACCTGCCAAGCCCAGTAAACCCAGCCAAACGATTGGAGTTTTGGCAGAAGACCTAGTAGCTAACTGGCTAATTGGGCAGGGCTGGGAAGTGTTGCAGCGGCGCTGGCACTGCCGCTGGGGTGAACTAGATTTGGTCGCCAGAGGGTTTGTCTCAGCTTCTAAGGATGCTACTCCTCAGCCCATATTGGCCTTCATTGAAGTCAAAGCCCGCAGTCGAGGCAATTGGGATGCAGATGGGCTACTGGCGATTACGCCCAAAAAGCAAGCAAAACTTTGGCAAGCTGCCCAGCTATTTCTCGCGGAGCAGACCGAATTAGCAGAATTGCCCTGCCGATTTGACGTGGCGCTGGTAAGCTATGGGCGATCGCCCGTCCCATTCCCAAGCGAACTATCCCCACCGCTGAAGTACCGACAGCACCAGTTCCTCAACAGCTCAATGTCACTATTCCTACACCTATCAAATTAGGACAACCCCTTGTCCTATCCGGCTATCGGCTCATCCTCCAGCAGTACATTCAATCCGCCTTTGACTGATCCATTGCTTGTGCAAGCTGATTGCCCTTACACTTCGCGATCCAGAATGCTACTACTGTTGAATGCGTTCAACAAGTTACTATACTTCCGGTAGTGGGCAAACACCATTCACCTCAAAAATGGCGTTCCAAAACTCACGAGCGTCGAGTTCGTTGCGCTGATGGGTAGCGATCGCCTGAAATACCTGCGTCGTCGTCACTAGACAATAACCAAACAACTGTTGAGCCGCACAAATGCAGTTAGGTGGAAAGGGTTCATTCCTTTGATTAGGAGGCTGACTGTACTGAGTATTAGCAATCAGGATGCCTTTGCCGCGCCAGTTTTGGTTCAACATCAAATCGCGGACATATTGATCAAGCTGACGCAAATCACTGAGCGGCAGTTCACTCGCTCTAGTTTTCACCAGCAGCATTCCTTCTCGACCTGATGGGTCGGTGAGGCGCATAATGCCGCTGCTAATCATGCTGCCACCATTCGCATCACTCACCTGGGCCCCTAACTGGCGCAGCGCATCACACACAATCAGCGTGAGTGCTTCCTGATTCTGTTCATACAGCAAGCGATTGAGGCTAGTGGTCGCTTCAAGCTGCTTTTGAGCTAGGGCAATTTCTTGCTGGAGTCGCTCAATTTCTTGTTGATGCTGGTCAACCTGGGCGGCGATCGCCTGCTGCTGTGGCAGTTGATAGACAGCGGCCCACTCCGGCGTAGCCACTTCTACTGCTCGCTTATAGCGTTCACGTAAAATCAGGCTGATGGCTTCGTCGGCTGAAATTTCAGTTGGCGGCGGTAGCCAAACGGCAACTCCTGAAGTGAGCAGCGGCTCTACTCCAGCATCTTTACCTCTGCTGGCTGGCAGCGCACGACTGCGATCAACATAGCCTGCTCGAAAAATTAATTTGAAGGCGATCGCCTGGTTGAAACGAGTATGGGCGATCGCCCCCATGCCCACCTGTAAATTATTTGCCCAGGGATGCACCACCCGCAGATAGCCCGCCAATCCCATAAAGTGAGATTTGAACGAAGGTGTAGCGTAAAAAAACCAGCGACGCACATACTCAAAATAGTAAGCAAACTCTGGCTTGACATTGCGAATCACCTCCCCAGAGTTAAACACAAACTCAGGTGTAACAGGCAGCCACCAGGTTGTAGATTGATACAAACTATTATTAGCGTCAGCCCCCGGAAGCCCAATGCAAATCACCTCACTATTGGGGCTAAACAACAGTCGAGCAATTTGCTGCCAGGTAGGAAGCCGTTCTGCCCGAATGCCAAAATTGGACTGTTGTTCCACGAATGAAACCAGATTGAGGATAATCACATCATAGTCACCCACGTTCAGGTATCCTGGCAAATCATTCCAGGCGAATGCATCAACGGACTGTGTATGCAGTGCTGAACCCAGTACCAAAATTCGCTTTTGGGCAAGTTGAAGGGTTCGAGTTTGAGTTGGCGCGACTGTCGATACCTGCACCTGAGTAACTCCACACAAAGGGTCTTAGCCAACAGATGTTACAGCATAGACTCTCGTTTATAAAATTGAGTTTCACAATTTTATTTTGTCTACTCGGAGAATTTTTAGAGGCTGCTGACTTGAGATATGAATTTGGGTGAGCGTGCCGCGTGGCATTCTCACCAAATTCATATCTGAATCAAACAACGCCGAAACGAATGACTTATCTAAAGCTGCCTTTCTTGCTTCCTGCAAATACCGCACCCACTGCCAGTAGCCCCAGAATTAGCGCAGGTTCCGGCACCACAACTGGAGAATAAGTAATTCCAATTGGACGTTTTAGATTTGGATTAGTAGACACAAAAACAGGTTCAGACTCACCCACAGCAGGCAGCGGCTCGCCCGTCTCCCCATCGAACCGCAAGATTGCACCCTGATTGCCTTGAGTGAAGTCAAAGCCAACGGTGTAGAGTGTGCCGTCTGGGTCAAAAGTGAGACCACCCATGAAATTGTTGCTGGGCACTGTACCCGTGTAGTTGGTGGATAGGGTGTCTACCAAGTTTCCGGTGAGTAAGTCATAGCGGCGAATATCGTTTGCAAAATCGCTGACAAAAAGATCTCCATCTGCGCCAAATTCTAAACCCAGAAAACTCACAAAATTAAAGCTATCGGGTGACGGAGTGGGTTGCGGCACAAATACAGCGGGTTCTGGTGTGTCTGCAAAAATGTTGTAGCGCAACACCTGACTTTCAAATCGAAAATCAATTCCCCCTTTGCCGTCTGCCACGCTGCCTTGAGTCGTGACAAAAAGATTGCCATCCTGATCGAACAGCAGGTCATTAGGTCCATTCAACCCGTTAGCCACCCCTGTACCAAAAGCAAACACATCCAAAAACTGTCCGGTGATGCCGTCAAAGCGCAGGATTTCATCGGAACGGAAGCTGCTGACATAGAGATTGCCGTCAGGTCCAAAAGCATTGCCGTAGGGACGAAGCAGACGACCTCCCCGGTCAAATCTGCCTAAAAAATCCCCCGTTTTGCCGTCGAACTTCAAGATAGCGCCAGAGGTTTCATTGCCGCTGCTGACGTAAAGATTGCCATCGGGACCATAAGTCAAATCGTCTGGAGAAGTTAGCCCGCCCGCACCCGTAACAATAAACTCACCACCAAATTTGCCTGTGCGTTCGTCAAAGATGACAACATTGTTGCCCTCGGTGTTGCCCACAAGTAGGGCTGCGTTTGCACCTGACACGCCGCAGGTCAAGGAAGCCAGGGTTCCTAAAAATACAGAAGTTTGGGCGCTAAGTAATTTTGGACTGGGTTGACGCATTTTTTCTATAAAAGACAGCGCCCAATTATCTAAGCCAGTCCCGAAACTTAAGTGTTTGTCGAGCTACAAATCTCCGAAAATTTACTGATGCTTCACATTAACGTGAGTTCAACGGCGCTATTTCAACCGTATGATGTGTGACTGAAAAGGTATACTCTAGACTTGCACCAACCTGGTCTGTTGCCCGATGACCACCCTGGAATCAATTTCGGGCTTAAAGCTGAAGTCAGTTGAAACTGACTCAAGTGCCTACCAAAAGATCCCTCCAACTCGTTTTAACGAGTTCTAGCTTTGAGCCTGAGATTGATCAAGGCGTTAGGGCAATGCTTCCTGTCGTTGGTGCAAGATCTCAGTATATCCTTCAAGGTACGCCCCTTCTAGTAGTTGAAAGGCTGGTTAGATACAGAGGTGATGTGGGACCTGTGCTGAGCGCGGGTTCCACATCACTTGACTCAACCGCTTCGGCAGTTGCAATGTAGCTATATCAGCACAGGTTAGCTAAATCTACTCAGAATACTCGCTGAGAAACAGTTGATAGCGATGGGTGCCTTGACTAGGGCCAGCAAAGTCACCAATCCAGATGTAGTAAGTACCAGACGGCCAGGAACCAGCAATTTCAGGCATCAAACCGTTCACGTCGTCTGAGCAATAGCGACCGTCTGGGCCTTCAACTAGCAGCGTTACATCTCCGGGAGCCTCTACGAAAGCGCGTAAATAGCTGAATTCTTCGTTGACGGTCAGGACATGATCGGGGGAGTCGGCGGCACCGACATAGCCACAATCAGAAGTAGCGCGGCCGCCGCCTGATAGACCTGTGCCAATTTGTGGATCAGGAAGGAAACCGGGAGTCAGGTTGAATGAACCGTAGTCTTGAGCCTGGGCGGGTTGAGGAACAAATACAATTCCAGCACTCAAAACACAAGTGGTCAAAGCGATCGCAGATTTCTTCAAGATGTTCATAGTTCGAGAAAATTGACTTAACAATCGGGTGTTCATCAATCAATAGCACAGCAGAAAACCATCAGGTATCGATTGTTACAATTGCTGCATAATAATCTGGTAAGGCAGCTTGAAGTAAACATGAAGCTAAAAAGACAAGCAACGCCGACCTTTTCTCAGGTAGAGTTGGAACGATAGGCTGGACTAACCTAATAACTAACCTAATAGGAGATACCCCTTTCTTTTGACTTTTAGCAGATGGTTAAGTGCTTTACTGTGCTACTGAAATGGGTTTCTACAATTGCTGTTGAACCTTTTCCGGTGTCGCAAAATGTCCAAAAGTTTTTCAGTTTTATGCAATGAGTTAAAGAGAATTAGATATATTTTTAAGAGAGAATTATTGTTTGTGTAAGAGCTTTGTGAAACCTTTTTGAGTTTAATAAAAAATACTGAGGAAGCGATCGCTTCCTCAGTATTGATAAGAAATATTGGCAATATTTAATTCATGTAGTCAAAGAATTATTGACTAAACTCAGTATGATTACGGGCAAGCCCAAATCAGCTATCTACTTTTCGCTCTAACGTCCAGAACTTACGCAGACTAGAGAGACATTTGTCGATAGTGCGAGAAATTTTGGGGTAAAGAGAGGAAAATAGTTTACGGCAGGCTTTCCCAGGCTTGAGCGACTATCTCGCTGAGCCACAGCCTGCTTTGCCAGTCGAGCAAGCTATCATCGGCTAAGACCTCAGCCCTCAAATCTTCTAAGGATTGCCCTTTAGACCGTGCTACACCAATCACTCCAGCGATCGCCGCTGCAATTAACTCTTCATCTACGCGCTGCTGCCTGAGCGCCACAACTTCTTGAGGGCTAGCTGGAATGGGATAATTCATAGCTGGTTAATAAAACGCACACTCCTTTAACAAATATGAGAATTCTGTAAAGTTTTTTAAGTTATCCGATGTACTCGGAAGTGTAGCGCACTTTCAGATTTTGTCAACCCTGCTTTCAGCATTAAACGGATTGGAGTTAATATCAGTGAAATGAAAGAGATTCTTTACCTCGAAATCCCTACTCCGGATACTGCCGCTGTAAGAGCCTGGTTACAGGAGCAGTTTCAACCTGCATCTGGAGAAAAGGTCGTTACGCCAGATGGGTTTTGCCTCAAATATCCTAAAGCTACACTTCAAGCTGCGTCAGTTTCAGAGACAGCCGAAAAGCTACCTGCTGAACTTTCGGTCTTTGTTTGGTCTGTTCAACGGACAACCTACCTCAAGGTGTTTCGGTGGGCAAATCAGCCAATTGCAACCGAGCGACAGACGGTGCAGCAGTTGACAGCAGGGTTGCGAGATCGGTTCCCCCATCGGTATCCGGTGCCCCCGGCGATCGCCCCTGGACAGTCTATCTTTGAGGCGCTAGCTGCCGACTATCCCAAAACGGTTGAACACTTTCAGGCAATGCCTAACGGGGAGTACGACCTAAATCGAGCCTATTGGTGGGAACAGCGTTGGCGAGAAGGCGTACAGAATCCTAGACAGCCCAAGCAGGTGATTTTTGCAGCGTCAGACAGATCCAGCAAACAGGTTGGGGCTGTCCAGCAGCCGTTGACGGAATCTCTTTCCTACGATCTGATTTATATCGGCGGTGCCCTGGGGGTGATTCATGCAGCAGTCATGGCGCGGCTGGGCTATCGGGTGCTGCTGATTGAGCGACTCCCGTTTGGGCGAATGAACCGCGAATGGAATATTTCTCGTGACGAGTTTCAAAGCCTGATTGATTTAGGTCTGTTTACGCCAACCGAGTTTGAAAGCTTGATTGCGCGAGAATATGTAGACGGGTTCCACAAATTTTTTGATGCCAACAACCCGCCCCAGTGCAAAGCTCCTGTTCTGAGAACGCCAACCGTCCTGAATGTAGCGCTAGATGCGGAAAAGCTGCTGCGGCTGTGTGGCGATAAGCTTCAAGCTGCGGCAGGTGAAATTTTGGATGAGACGGAGTTTATCCGGGCGGAGGTGGGTGGCGATCGCGTTACCGTTGTCGTTCAGCACCTGCCTACCCAGACAACCCAAAAGCTAGAAGGGCGACTGTTAGTAGATGCGATGGGCACTGCCTCCCCGATTGCGTGGCAGCTAAACGGCGGACGCGCCTTTGATAGCGTTTGTCCAACGGTTGGAGCAGTGGTTGAGAGTGGATTTGAGCCGCAGGTCTGGGATGCCCGCTACGGCGATGTGTTGAACAGTCATGGGGATATCTCACGCGGACGGCAACTAATTTGGGAACTGTTTCCAGGTGCTAAGGATGAATTGACTATTTACCTGTTCCACTATCATCAGGTCAATGCCGAAAATCCAGGTTCGCTGCTGGAAATGTATGAAGATTTTTTTACTATCTTGCCAGAATACCGCCGCTGCGACCTGAGTCAGATGAAATGGCGAAAACCCACGTTTGGCTACATCCCAGGGCATTTCAGCACGAGTGAGAGCGATCGCCAAATTGCTTTCGATCGCCTCATCTCAATTGGCGATGCTGCTTCACTGCAATCGCCCCTCGTGTTTACTGGATTTGGCTCCCTTGTGCGAAACCTGTCTCGCCTCACCGATCTGTTGAATACTGCGCTGCGTCATGACCTGCTCAAAGCCAAGCATCTGAATCAGATTCGCGCCTATCAAAGCAACATCTCCGTCACCTGGCTGTTTTCTAAGGGCATGATGGTGCCAACGGGTCAATTCCTGTTGCCGCAAAAAGTTAACGCGATGCTGAATACCTTCTTTGGCATTCTGGCAGACGAGTCGCCTGCGGTGGCAGATAGCTTCATTAAAGATCGGGGAAGCTGGCTTGACTTTAACCGCATGGCAATCAAAGCTGCCTGGAAGAATCCTTCTCTGTTGCTCTGGATCTGGCAGCTTGCGGGTGCAAAAGATCTGGTGCGCTGGGTGGGCAGCTACCTTAACTTTACGGTCAGCGCTTTAACGAGCTGGCTGTTTCGCTGGGTGCCTGACTTTGCCCGTCAAATTCAACCCTGGCTGGAGCCTCGCTATCCGGCAGTGTGGCTGTGGCTATTGGCAAAGAGCTATGCCCTAACCTATGGCATGGGGCGACCGCTGTCCCAGGCTGAGTCAGTAGAGGGGCGATCGCCTCTTCCAGCACCGACTCCCTCGCTCGAATCCATTGCCGAAATCACCACCAAAGCCAAATCTGACTCCTAAAATTGCGAGATTGCTGGTTTTAGATATGAATGGGTATGTGGCAGTCTTATTGAATTCGTAAAAAAGATAATTGGGAGATAATCACCGGGGTTATGGTTAGAAGTATTGCGTTTTGGTTGCTGTGGGCGGGCTTTTCTGCCTATGCATTTTTGTTGGCTCCGCCCAATCAGCCAGATACATTCGCATTGATTCAAGCTCTCTCTACCGGACAGTGGGGGGGTATCAATCCTCTAGTGATTGCTCTGTTCAACATCATGGGTGTCTTGCCAATGCTCTATGCCTGCCTATTGTTCATGGATGGCAGAGGGCAAAAGGTTCCAGCGTGGCTATTTGCGTCAGCTTCGTTTGGCGTAGGTGCGTTTGCTCTGTTGCCTTACCTGGCTTTGCGAAAACCGAATCCGACTTTTGTGGGTGAGAAGAATGCCTTGCTAAAGCTGCTCGACTCTCGCTGGACGGCGCTAGTGTTATCAGCGGGGGCGATCGCCTCCTCCTCTACGGACTAACCACCGGAGACTGGAGCAACTTCATTCAACAGTGGCAAAGCGATCGCTTTATTCACGTCATGAGTCTAGATTTTTGTCTGCTCTGTCTGCTATTTCCAGCATTAATTGGTGACGACATGGAGCGACGCGGTTTGCAAGATAAGCGAATTTTTTGGGCTGTGGCGCTCGTGCCGCTGTTGGGGGCGATCGCCTATCTTGTGCTGCGTCCACTATTAGAATCTACTCCAGAGCAAGAACTTTCGCCTCAGAGTTGAAATTTTGAGAGTACGTCTCGTTGAGAGGCGATCGCCCCATCCTCTAGCGCAGCGGAAAGTACATCTAATGGCACTTCAAATCTAGGAGAGTTTGCACTTCGATTGCGCCGGGACCTAATTTATCCGCAGCTACCATCTCGTTGTAAACAGCTTCAGGAATAACGATGGTTGTGTATGGTTGACGGCTACCGCTTAGAAATCAAAATAGATGTAAGGCGCAGTCTCATTCGGAGCGAAGAGCCATGCAGCGAACAGGCAAATCGGCACCAGCAAAATTTTGACTGACCAGTTTAACTGCACTTTTAGTCCTCGCTGAATTAGGTAGGCGATCGCCATCCCCACCCCAATCAGCAGAAGCAAAACAGTGATTTGAAGGCGACTGCTACCCAACGCTTCTACATAAATCTTTTGAGCAAACTGAATGTCTGCCGGATGGCCCCAGAGCCGCTGCACCACCAGACCTGATTCGCGCAGGTTGGGCAAGCGGAAAAAAATCCAGGAAGTGAATACCATAAATTGGGTTAGCGCCCAGGCTGTCACCGTTCCAGGGAGGCTTTGCCACCAGCTTTTTAGCGCAGGAAATCGTTGAGACTGTGCCTCGGTTAGTCGATGTGCGACCAGCGCCAGACCATGCAGCAGTCCCCACACCACAAACCCCCAGGCGGCTCCGTGCCAGATTCCGGCAATCAGCATCACGATCGCCAGGTTCAAACAGGTGCGAATCAATCCTTTACGCGAACCGCCCAGCGGGAAGTAGAGATAATTGCGAAGCCAGTCGCCTAATGTGATGTGCCAGCGTCGCCAAAAATCAGCAATGCTGGTCGAGAAATAAGGAAAGTTGAAGTTGTGCGGTAGCTCAAACCCCAGCAAAATGGCGCTGCCTCGCGCTACATCCACATAGCCACTGAAGTCAAGGTAAAGCTGTAAGCCATAGGCAAAGGTCGCTAGCCAGAGGTCACCACTGCCTGCCCGTTGGAGGTTATTAAAGCTAAGGTCAACCAGAGTGCCGATGTGATCGGCTAGCAGCAGTTTTTTCACTGCGCCACAGGCAATTAGCCAGAGTCCTTCGACAATTTGATTGGGCTGCGGAAATTTTAGCGTTTTGATTTGGTCTGCTAGCGGGTGGAAGCGAGTAATTGGACCAGAAATTAGCTTGGGAAAGAACAGCTTGTAGCTGGAAAACAGCAGAAAGCTACGGGTCGGCGGCGCACCGCGATAAACGTCTACCAGATATGCGATGCATTCAAACGTGAAAAAGCTAATTCCTAGTGGGGCGATGAGGCGATCGCTAATCCAGTCAGCACTCTCTTGCGCTATAGATAGACTCAGCGCTGTGCCCACCGAAGATATCAGGAACGGCACGTACTTAAAACTCACCAGCAGCAGTATATTCAGGAAAACGCCTGCACACAGCAGATTCAAGCGGCGATTGTTCCAGTCTTGTTGGGCTAGCTGCCAGTCTTCTTCTGGGGTACGCCAGTCTCGCGGGGCGGCGATCGCCCGTCCCAGCCAAAAGTTAAGCAGCGTCATTCCCAGCAGCAGTGGCACATACTGAAGCTGAAGTGAACTGTAAAAGACCAGACTGGCAGCCAGCAAAATCAGCAGCTTGAGCGATCGCGCCTCTAGTGACCAGTAGATACCCAAAACGCTTAGCAGAAATATGCCGTAAAGGATCGAGAGAAAAGTCATAGATTCAGAGCAAACACCCCTAATATCACCGCTAGAGCATACTTTAAAGCTGATTGAGAAGGTTGATTTTTCATGCCCGACTTATACGAAAAATCAACCTTCAAAGTAGAGCCTAGCCTACATTGTGAGTCCTGAATTTACGGAATCGTGATTTGTAGCTCATAGGTCGCATTGCCGCGCGTGCTGCCGACAATCACCTGATAGTCGCCAGTATGGGGCAAAGACACGGTTTCTGACTGCGCCTCTGTGGTCAAAATCTCTCCGCTTGGAGACACAACATCGAAGGCGGCGTTTTGTTCTGTTGAGGTTAGGGCAATCTCCATTTGCTGTCCTCCCTGGGCATTGAGTAGATACACATCCCGTTCTCCTCGAATGACAGCATGGTTAATCACGGTGCCGTTGCGACCCGCCTCAAACTGAACTTGCTCTGTATGCACAGCAGTAGCTGAGTCTAGCAGGTCGATTGCTTCCAAACCATCTTCATTTGTAAAGCGCGATCGCACCTCCTCACACTCGGCAGTGGTCAGTTCCATTTGCGGCGTAACAACTTTGCCAGGAGTGATGCTCCAGGTTTCGTCAGTATCTTGTACGTCATACTCAATCCAGGTGCGGATTTGGGCAACCAGTTGATCTCCTGCTACAGAGCCAGAAATCTTTTGAGCATAGGACGAATAGTAGCCTTGAGCTTCATCGCTAATGGTGGCGCGGCTGTCTCCAGTAACCGTTTGGTCGGCTGCTACCGTTAAGCGCAACACCGCCGTTTGCGTAGGCAGGTCGGCACGGTAACAATATCGCCCTGGCGCGATCGCCTCCCCAGGGGCTGAGGGCAAGCCTGCGTCCGTAGACGAAGTTTCAGAGGATATAGCAGGGCTAGAACTGGCTTCTGGGGTCGTAGGTCGTGATTGATTCGTACAGGCGATCGCCATTGGAATCACTCCCAAGATTGCCAAAGCTAAAAATTTGCGTAGCAACATCACACCTTCTTCTTGACACAGTTAACAGAACCTAACAGACCTAACAGATGGTTCAGTCGTAATCATTGATCCAGGAATGGTCTGTGGGTGGGGCGAGCTAGACACCCACCCCAGGCTATTTATAGCAATTCTCAATTGCGTGTAGTACAGGTTGTTTTGTGAGAGCTGCGCGGAGCGCAGCTCTCACAAAACAACCGTTAGTTATCCAAGCGCAGAGCGCTATAATCCGCAAGCCTTAGCATGGCGCGTAGCGCTATATATAATGTCGTGAAATAGGGTAAAAAAGGCGCATCCGACCGGATGCGCCTTTTAACTTCAGGATTTAGAGGGGCGATCGCTTACTCACCCAAAATTACCTGATCGATCACTTCAATCTGACCTTCATCGGTGACAGCCCAAACATCGTAGTTACCAACCACGTCGCCGTTTTCGTCAATGTCAACATTGCCGCTAGCGCCCTGGTAGTTAATGTCTTCGCCGTTTCGCAGTGCCTCTAGTCCAGCGCAAATGTCAGTGACTTCGGTGCCGCCTTCTGCAACGTTGCGGAGTTCAGCGGCGATCGCGCTTCCCTCATTCGAGCCAGCCGCCTCAGCCGCCAACATTAGCAGAGCCGCTGCATCCCAGGTGTGAGGCACAAATGCTCCCGGTGGTTCACCTTTGGCTTCTTCCCACTTAGCTGTGAAGTCTTCCAGCGCGGGGCCACCTGCACCGGGTACAGTGCCGATTGCTCCTGCCAGAATGTAGCCACCGTCAGCAGTTTGACCTACCGCCTCAGGAAAATCCGGAGTTTGAACACCGTCGGTTAGCAGAATTTGTACCCCTTCGGTCAAGCCCTGTTCGTAGGCAGATTTGAGCAGGAGGCTACCCGTTTCAGCATAGAGAACTGCGACAACAGCATCCGGTTCACCACTGAAAGCGGCAGCGGCTTCTGACTCAAAGGTCGTCGCTTTCGGGTCATAGCGAGTGGGGTTGTCTTTGTTCACAACTGTTCCGCCGCGCTCTTCAAATTCTGCGACAAAAGCTTGCTCAAAACCCACTCCGTAGTCGTTATTGATTACAACGGTGGAAACGTTTTGCCAGCCTTCATCGATCGCCAGTTGAGCTAGTGCTTCTGCCTGGTAGGTATCAGGCGGAGCCGTTCTTGCCCAGAAACCGTTGAAGTCGCCTGCGGCTGCTTTTTCGGTAAAAACGGGACTGGTGCTACCGGGAGACACCAGGGGTACCTCAGTCCGAGTTGCGATATCGACCGCTGCGGTAGACACACTGCTTGCAAAAGCACCGACAACTGCGCCAACCTGGTCTGCCTCAACCAGTTTGGTCATAGCTTCTGCGCCAGCGGTTGGGTCAGTCTGGTCATCTTCGATAACCAGGGTGACATCTGCATCATTAACACCACCGCAAGCGTTGACCTCCTCCACGATGAGGGGAAGCGCATCTAGCATGGGCTGACCAATAGAAGACAGGTCGCCCGTTGCGGGAAGGAGTGCGCCGAGCTTCAGTCCCTCTCCACTTGCAGCGCTTTCTTCGGCTGCGGGACTTTCACCCTCAGCCGCAGGCTCGGTTGGGGCTTCTTGGCAAGCCGCAGCCAGAAAACCAATCGTTAGAGTGGCGATCGCCAGCGTAATCGCACGGGGCTTAAGAGTGCCGTTAAAATTAAACTTTTTCATCTGAGAATTTGACTCCTCAACTTGTCAAAGGGATGACAGATGGATGACCTGATCAAATCCCAGGTTCCTCCAAATTTCTGTTCTGAGTGAGCCTAATCATAAAACAATATGGCAAAGAAAAGGTAGGTGGTAAGTAGAAGGTAGGGAAATCTATGACTTTCTGCCACCTGCCACCTTCTACCTACCGCCTCCCCTACAAACTGACTCGCTTCAAGTTACTGCGAGGGTCAAACGTGCGGCTGCTGCGAATTTTTTCGTAATATTCTCGCTCGGTGGCGCTTAGCTCTACTGGCGGGACAATCACAACTCGCACAAGCTGATCGCCGCGATCGCCCTTTGGTTTTGACCAACCTTTACCGCGCAGTCTCAGGGTTTGTCCAGACCGAATTCCGGCAGGAATATTCATCGTTACGTTGCCGTCAGGAGTAGGAACCTCGATCGCGCCTCCCAAAACGGCCTCATCTGGGGCGATCGGCACCTCACAAACCAGGTTATCCCCCTCAAACTTAAAAAAGGGATGGGGCTGAATTTCCACATTTAGATACAAGTCGCCTCGCTGTTGTGCATAGGAGCTAGCCTGTCCCTTGCCCTTGACCCGAATTCGACTTTTGGGCTTAGCCCCCGGTGGAATTCTTACATCAATCACTTCACCGCCCAGGTTAAGCCGCTTTTGAACCCCTCTAAATGCCTCGGATAGAGTCAGTGACAGGGTTGATTCTAAGTCAGCACCTGCGGACATGGAATCATCAAACCCAGACCCATCTTGAAAGCCGCCAAAGCCACCAAAGGGAGAACCTCCGCCTGGGCGATAGGTGTAGGTTCGCCGTGCGCCACCCGCCGGTGCGCCACCAAATCGACCCAACAGTTCGTTGATGAAGTCGTCAAAGCTGCCATACTGGCTAAAGTCAAATCCGCCAAAGTCAGTTCCTGCGCCAGACGGCCAACCGCTGCTGCCAGCCTGCTTCCAATATTGGCCAAACTGGTCATATTTTTGCCGCTTTTCTAAGTCAGACAGCACTTCGTAGGCTTCGCTGACCTCCTTGAAGCGGGCCTCGGCAGATTTGTCGCCGGGGTTCATGTCAGGGTGATACTGCCGCGCCAACTTCCGATATGCCTTTTTGATTTCGTCAGCGCTGGCAGTTTTATTTACTCCCAAAATGGCGTAATAGTCTTTGAAGTCGGTCGCAGCCATCAACCCGTTTCCTCCATAGGCTCTGATTCTAAGCTACCAGGCTGTCAGATTTGATGCGGTTCGGTTCCTGCCTGATGAGCGATCGCAATTTCCACACCCTCGACCACCATAACCTTTGAATCAGGCTAATCAGCCGTTTTGGGTAATTTATAGCTTGCTTCCTGGAAGGCCGAATAGCGAATCAAGTCGTGCATTCCCTCCTGCACGCTGGGCATTGCACCCATCAGGCAGCGATGCATTCGTAAAACAATGTCTTCGGGCACCTGGCGATCGCGGTTGCGGTTGCGTTCCAGGCAAACTTCGAGAGCGGTATCTAGCCACAGTCCCGTGATTCGACTAAAACCCGCCGCTCTAGCTGAAATAATCACCTGCCGTCGATGCCGTCTTACTGCGTTGGTTGCGTCAAAAATTGCCGATTGTGCGTTGTCTTGAGCGATTTGCTCAACGGCTTGCTGAAACTGTCGCTGCACCTCTGACCAAACCCTGAGCCAGGAACCCTGAATTGCCTCATCGCCAAACAACTGTGCCCGAATTGCGTCAGTCGAAATCAACAAATGTCCCGACTTAACAAGCTGCTGTGCCAGGGTAGATTTCCCGCTTCCCGGCAGTCCAATCAGGAGAATTAGTTGAGCCATTCCTTTCTCTACAGGCAGATCTAAAGTGGGTGCATCCCAGTTTTGCAAACTTGCCCTCATCCCCCAACCCCTTCTTCCCTAAAAGGCTACCGTGTACCCACCCGTCAAACCGACCCTCCCTAACCCGCCTTAAAAAAGAAGGGAACCGGATCGGAAGTCTCCCTATTCAAGGGGGACTTACAGCAGTTTTCACTTGCATAAGACACAAATCTCTGTAGGGGCAAACGGCCGTTCGCCCCTACCTGTAGTGCGGTCGGGGAAGCTCCGGCTTCCTGAGATGAAGGGGACAACTCCCACCCGCTGCTGCAATGGAGCGGCTCCTTGCTAGCGCTGGAAGCTGGAGCTTCCAGTCCGTCACTACCAAACCAACGCCTGGTAACGAGGCGGAAATCGTTCCCGACTGCTTCCCGAACGTTCCCGACCGCCTCCCGAACGTTCCCGACCGCCTCCCGAACGTTCCCGACCGCTT
>JAAUQZ010000277.1 GCA_012033355.1 Leptolyngbyaceae cyanobacterium RM1_406_9
CTAGACAGGGCGATCGCTCACAACAAAATCTGCGTAAACGCTGGTTTATTGAGACATATAAATTCTCTACTTCTATTGCTCCCGCAGCAGATGCATCTTATCTGGGTTAAGTCATTCTTTCTACAAAAACAAAAGCGGCTGAAAGGTTGGTTTGACTACCCTTCAGCCGCTTTTTCAGAAGGAAAGTGCCAGTTACTTTCTATTTGCTGAAAACGTCTTTGATATTATCTACAGCGCGTTCAACAGCATTCACATTGTTGTCGATCGCTCTTTGAGTCCGGTCTGCATCTTCGTTGGCTCTGCGCTCAATGCGGGCTGCGTCTCGCTGAGTTTTCCGTCCAATAAAGCTGCCGTTGTCAGTTGCGTCATCCACTCGGTTAGCGTTGCTGTTAGCAGCGTCCTTAACCTTTTCCGCCGCTTCCTGAACAAAGCTTTTGTTATCTCGCTGAATCTGACTGCCTGTATCTGTTGTTGCGGCAATCACAAGTGTACCCGGAACCGCCATTGCTGTGGTGTTTGAGAGGAATGTGCCTTGCCAGGTGAAGGTGATCGCCGAGACACAAAAGAGGACTGTAACAGCCCAACGGCCCATAGCAGCAAGTAAATGATTGATTGGTTTCATAGAAATAGAAACGGTATTCAACAATGGTGGTCATTTCTATTTCTAGTTCATTCAATTTGTCACTTTAACAACCTTTTGGCAGAGTCATCCAAGATCTAAAGGCATAAATTGCTATTGCGGTAAGGTGACGGTAAAAGTGGTGCCAGTAGCGATCGCACTCGTCACGCTCACCTGTCCCCCGTGCAGATCTACGCAGGTTTTAACAACGGCGAGTCCCAGTCCGGTGCCTGCAATGTCTCCTACATTTTTGCTGCGGTAAAAGGTTTCATAAATCCGCTGCTGATCCTCTGGGGGAATGCCGATGCCGTAATCTTTGACCTGAAACACAACAGAACCGGGATTGTAGATTAGGCTTAGCAAAACGATGGAGTCAGACGGAGAATATTTCACCGCATTAGCAAGCAGATTTGTCAGAATTGAGTGCAATAGTTTACTGTCTAGATGCGCCTGGGTGACGTGACCGTATTGGGTGAATTCGATTTGCGATCGCCCCGTACTGAGCTGCATTTCGTCAACCATTTGCTGACAAAAAGGCTCCAGGTCGAGCGGCTCTGGACGAAATTCTAGCTTCCCAGCTTCGGCGCGGTTGAGCGTCAGGATATCGTTGAGTAGCTGCGCCAGGGTTTTGGCGGCAGACTGAATCCGCGACAGGTTCTTTCGCTTTTTCTCCTCCGTCCAGTCTTCGGAGCTACCAGACAGCAGTTGAGTCGAGAGGAGAATCGTGCTGAGAGGCGTGCGAAATTCGTGGGAAACCATTGAAAAGAGCCGCTGTTTCAGGTCGCTGATTTCTCTGGTTTGCGCCAATTCTGCCGATCGCGCCTGCACTTCTATTTCTAGCTGACTGTTTGCCTCAAATAAGGCTACCTCAACCTGCTGCCGTTCGTTGATTTGACGGTGCAGCAGGGAATACACCCAGACCAGCAGTGCCGCACTCACGAAAATGCCGCCAATGTTGATTAAAAAAATACTGCGAACGCTTGCGGCCGCCTGCATTTCCCATTGCTGAAGGCGCGATCGCTCCACCTGTTCCATTTCACCAATCAACCGCTGAATCTGTCGCTGAAGCTGGCGATCGCTAGCCCGACTCTCAGGCTGTAACCTGGCTTGTTGCAGCAGGTCAACTCGCCGAGCAATCAACGGTTCTAGCAAATCAAGGCGGCTTTGCTGAGCGGCATCCAGAGCAACAGATTGACGCAAAGATGCGACTTCAGGCGCAATTGCCCCCACGCCGATTTCTGCAACTGCTGGCAGAGCTTCTGCGCTGACTTCTGCATCCAGGCGAGTTTCGGCATCGGTGGCGATCGCTAAAAGCCTAGACAGATTGGCCAACGTGCTGTAATTGCGCTCCATACCAGTTGTGCTTGCGGTCAGGCGGGTGATGCTGCGGTGAGCAATCAGGTTAACGCTGCCCAACACCAAAAACACCAGCCCCACCCCACCAGCAATCAGCCGCTTTTCGAGAAACCATCGTGCCTGCGTTTGTTGCAGGTTGAGCAAAACCTGCTTCAGCTTTTCTGCCTCGGCGGTGGCTGCATCTGCCAGACTGCGGCTTTGTTTGTACAGTTCTTCTCGATCGACATAGGCAGAGGTGGGCAAAAGCAACAGCGACCAGTGGCGATCGGCAATGGTAAAACTGCGGCTACAGATGGAATTGTCCTGATGAGGCAGCTTCTCCTGCCCAAAAGAGTAATGTTTCTGAAAATCCTGCTCCTCGGCTGGGCTGGACAGCACTCGCTTAGACTGAGCTTCATAGGTTGCCAAAAATGCTTCGTCAGGCTGGTCTGACTTGTCACACAAAAAGAAGTTAATGTTATCCAGGTTTAGCCCCGACAGCGAAGCCCGAACCACATCCGCTACTCGAAATACGCCCAGGACAAATCCCTGAAGGCGATCGCGCCTCTCAGGTATGGTTTCGGGCAAACCCTGATAAATTGGCAAAATGACCAGAAACCCAAACTGTCGCTGAGTTTCCTGCACCAGTTCAACCCGGCCACTGATGGCGATCGCCCCAGTATCTCGCGCCCGTTCTAACGCCGTTCGCCGAATTGCATCCGATGCCAGGTCAAACCCCAGCGCCAACTCATTTCCCACTAGCGGCTCTACATAAGCAACCGGGAAATATTCTGGGCGCACTGCCGCTCTGATCAGTTGCCCGTTTGCTTTGCGCTCTGTCACCTGAAAGTTTGGATAGCCCTCTGCCTGGATAGTTTGCTCAAATAAGGGGCGATCGCACTCCTGCAACCGAGGCAACCACTCCAACGCCTGAATGCTAGCGTGCCGCCGCAGCACAGGCTGCACAAACCGCTCAAAATCTTGCCGCCCCACCCACTCCGCTGAGCCATAAAGCTGCCCAATCGAACGCAACACCTCAAAACAGGCATCAATGCTGCGCTGTAGGTTGGCGGTTAGGGCATCGGCTCTTTCTTGTAGTTCTGTTTTCACTGGGAGGTGAGGGGGTGAGGGGGTGAGGGGGAGTCCCTCGTTACAAGGCTCTGCCTTGTAATGCCTGTGGAGAGGCTCTGCCTCGTAGAAGATGTTAGAGGCAGAGCCTCAGGACGAGCATCTCCAGGTAGAACCTGGAGACGAGGTTGAGACTGGAACCTAGAGACGAGGTTGTGAGGCTAAAACTGTACAATCAAGGCAGATCTCAATTTATCTCTTAATAGCAATGGCTCAGGCAACAGGCGATACCAACGAGGCTCCAGAGCAGACTCAGCAGATTCTCACTGAGATCCGAGAATTGCGGCAAGAGGTTGAGCAGGCGAACAAAAAAACTGACGAATTTAATCAAAGATTTGACAACTATCAGAAAGCAACCCAATGGGTTGTGCAACTTGCGTTTAGCTTAATTGCAGCGGCAACCGTGACGGTGATTGTTTCAACGGTGTTGGGTCGGTAGGGGGTCGATCGCCACTAAACCTCAATCTTCGGCAGATTGCTGGCTGCTCCAAAAAAGTTGAAGCGCTGACTCGTCAAATATGTAAGCTGACTCACTATCTCGAATCACTCGTTTACCCAGCCGAGGAAAAATTCCAATATCTAAACGCCCTGCTTCTCCGCCGATCAGGTATACCAGGTCTTCTGTGAATGGGTTACGCAGATGATGGGGTTGTTGAGGTAGCCCAAATCCCATGAAGTCCCCTGGCTCAACTTCATATTCCTTATCCCCAATTTCTGCAATCCCGCGACCTGACAAGATATAAACCCATTCTTCTTCGTTCTGGTGAGCGTGATAAATGAAAGACTCCTTGCCTGGAGGGACACGGGCGATCGTCACACCAATGCGTTTAAGCCCAACCGCACGACCCAGGAATCGTAGATAAATTTCTGAATTGGGATTGAGCGGATGATGAAACTCAAATGCATCCATTGAATGAATGTTGGATGCTTTCAGTAGAGCGTGTTGTTGATCAGTCACGTTGATGTCCTCCTCTCAAGTTGGCAAAGGGTCTGAACATCAGAATAGAGCCTAACCCGACTCTCAGAAGGCGTTTGAAAAGTGAACTATGTCTCCTGTAGGGGCGTAGCATTCGGCAGGTAAACTGTGGAATCACCCAAAATCTTTGCCCGAATGCTACGTCCCTACAGACTCTTGGGTTACAGATTAGTCTTGTCAAAGATCCTTCAGTGGGTATATACACAGTCTCCTGACTCGCTCAGACCTCAGATCTTCAACGATTACCTCAATTGTTACTATCTGTATAACCTGTACCTACAGTCACCTGCTGCCAAGCCTCCAAATCGGTTTTGACCCATTTCAGTTTTTCCTGAATCAGGCTCATAGCATCGGTGCCTAGCGCCAGTCGCATCGGTGGATGAGAACTTTCCACAGCTTGAATGATGGCCTGCGCCGCTTTCGCTGGATCGCCCGGTTGCTGACCATCCATCTCTTTGAACCACTGCAACGAAGCCCCGCTCACGGTTGCATAGGCATTAATGGATTGTTTGGCTGCTGCCAGAGAGCGTCCGTTGAAGTCTGTGCGAAATGCTCCAGGTTCAATTAAAGTCACTTTAATTCCAAAAGGTTCAACCTCTTTAGCTAGGGCTTCAGACGTACCTTCCAGGGCAAATTTAGCACCACAGTAGAGGCTACTTCCCCCAAATCCTACTAATCCTGCTGTGGACGATAGATTTACAATGTGACCACCCCTTTGCTGAAGTGACCCAACAGATTGGGCAGGGTAAAGTGGGACGGTTGGCGATCGGCTTTGTTGACTCTGCAATGTATACGTTACTACCAGAGATTTTAAGGGTCTTTCGAGAACAGTTTCCGGCTGTAGAAATGCGATTGCATGAACTGACGACGGCTCAGCAAATTCAAGCCCTGTATGACAAACAGGTTGATGTTGGCATTGTTCGTTCTGCCATTAGCGAACCAGGTTTGAGTGTGGAATGCCTTTTGCCAGAATCATTGGTCTTGGCTTTGCCAGAAACTCATCCGTTGTCTGCCCGACCTCAAGTGTCACTTTCCACATTGGCAGATGAGTTCTTTATCCTATTTCCTGCCAAAATGGGGCCCCTCTTTTACGAGCAGATTTTTCACAGTTGTCAACAAGCTGGATTTCGTCCGAAAGTGTCCCAAGAGGCAGTTCAGATGCAGACGATTATTGGCTTAGTTGCAGCAGGGTTGGGCATTGCGATCGTTCCCGCCTCCTTGCAAAACTTCCACAGAAGTGGAGTCATTTACAGACCCTTACAAGAACAGATTCCTAAAACCGGACTTTATCTAACTTGGCGGCAGCATGATTCCTCCCCAGTTATAAGCGCATTTCTCAACCTGGCACGGAAGACCACACAACAGGAGCCAAATCGTGACGATATGTAAGCAGTCAAGATCAATCACCTCACCTAATAGCGTCTCCAAGCGCCGAGATAAGAATTACCTGAGAATCAGTCGTTTCATTCCAGGGAACCTTATATATTAAGAAGTGTAGAGCAGTAAGAGTTCTGGGTTTCTATGGCATTCATTCGGATTCCCCCATCGTGGCAACTGCCAGAGCGGGACGTGACTTCTGAAGCAGCCTTTTTTAATCGGCGGCGATTCCTCAAAACTTTAGTCGGAGCTGGAATTGGCGGTTCCATCACAGGGCTGTGGGGCTGTCAATCGCAGAGTGTTGAGACAGAAGAACCCCTGCTGGGCACCCGTCCATTGCAGGGTGCGCCAAATCCGGCTTTCTTGGATGCTGGTAGCGATCGCCCCCTCACCAACGAAACTTTAGCTGCCACCTACAACAATTTCTATGAATTTGGCGGCAGTAAACACATCTGGCAAAGCGCTCAGGCACTCCCTACCGAAGATTGGAAAGTTGAAGTCACCGGACTGGTCAACAATCCCCGAACCTTTGACCTGGACGACTTAACAAGAACCTTTCCCCTAGAAGAGCGGATTTACCGCTTCCGCTGTGTTGAAGCCTGGGCAATGGTCGTTCCCTGGATTGGCTTTCCCATGAATGCCTTGATTGCCGCCGTTGACCCCACTCCCCAAGCAAAATTTGTCCGTTTCACCTCCTTCTACGATTCTCAAATCACTAAAGGCCCAGGACTTCACTCCAGATTCTTACCCTGGCCCTACACGGAAGGACTGCGAATCGAGGAAATGGCTAACGAACTCGCCTTTTTTGCCGTTGGCATTTACGGACACACCCTACCCAAACAGCACGGTGCCCCCATTCGTGCCGTCCTGCCCTGGAAATATGGCTTCAAGGGAGCCAAGTCCATCGTCAGCATTGAGTTTACCGACACCCAACCCGCCACCTACTGGAACACCATCAGTTCCAGTGAATACAAATTTGACGCAAACGTAGAGCCGCAAGTCCCCCATCCCCGGTGGTCACAGGCAAAAGAACGGCTGATTGGTTCCGGCTCTCAATTTAGCTGGGAAGAACGTCCGACTTTGCTCTACAACGGCTATGAGGAGTACGTTAGAGAACTTTATGTTTAGGGTAATGGGTGATTGGTCATTGGTCATTGACGCAATGTGAAACTAAAGTCTTGGAAGTCTTGGTTCCCTGTGGAGCAGGCATCTTGCTTGAGCCGGACGGCATGATGCCCATCCCACAAAAGACTGGAAAAAAGCTGTCTGCCACAGTCTCATCGGATGTCAAACCCTCTGCTACATTGTCGAGGAGATCAAATTTAGGTGCGTCTGACAGAATTAGAATACTGCTCCAAGAATTGTTGAATCAGCCCAGGAGAGGCTCGAAAGGAGGTCTGCTGTAAGCGGTCGATCGAATCATAGAAATCAAGCAATCCCTGCGTTCCGGCTCTATAGAACCCATTTGAGATTTCAAGTGGGAGGTGCAAGACGCTTGAGCATCAGCCTGACAAAGCAAAGGTCAATTTTAGTGGTTGCATGAGAGAGAGTTCGTTCAAAGTTTTTCACCAAACTTTTACAGCGCTCCATCCAAGCATTGGAACGTTCAATCACCCAGCGAACTGCGACTGGAACAAATCCAGCTTTGCCCTG
>JAAUQZ010000278.1 GCA_012033355.1 Leptolyngbyaceae cyanobacterium RM1_406_9
AAGGCAACAGTCGTCAGGTTCGGCGTTTCTGTCCGTTGAATTTCACTTTGTTGCAGCCGCATCCGGTGAAGAATCAGTCCAGGACAAAATCTTGAGTGGCTGAAGGTTGTCAGTTTGAATGGTGTGGGAATTGACCGCCCAGAGGCGCACGGTGCCGTCTGCGCTAGCGGTCGCTAAATAGTTTTGATCGGGACTGAACTCAACTTGGTGAACCGCAGCCTGGTGTCCGTGCAGTTCCAATTGCAGCCGCAGGTCTTGTAGGGCAGCCCGTAAACTAGATTGTGCTTCAAAGGTTTGACCACCCTGTTCTGCGGCCAGACGGCTAATCAGCAGCGCTGCCATTGGGTCGCCGTCTGGTTCTTGAAGAATTGACTGGGCGATCGCCGCCCGCTCTCGGGAGGTTGAAACCTGAAGCTGATAGTCTTTTTCTGCCTGAGTCTGTACTGCTGTGCGGTATTGATTGAACGTCACCAACAGGGCAACCAGTAATACCGAAGGCACCGCAATTTGCAGCGACCTTAATTCCTTCCTGGCGCGGTAGCTTTCCTCTTGACTAACAGTAATGTAGCGCTGTGCTAGAGCCGACAGATCATCGGAATAGTGACTGAGAAAGTCTTCCGCATCAATCAGTCGTCCGCCGCGCAGCAAATACTCCACGCCTTTGGGCTGTCCGACATTGTTCCACTCCTGAGCAACCTGCTCAATGCGCCGTTGTCGGCGTAAGACTTCCCGATTTTCGTCCAGCCAACCCCGCAGCAGTGACCAGTTCCGAATCAGGGCTTCGTGGGCGACATCAATTGTTTCCTGGCAAAGCCAAGCTTGGGCAAAGCTAGCGACAGCCAGTGCTTTCTCGGCTGAAGAAATATTTGCAAGATTTTCCCCTTCCGACAGCCAGATCTCACTTTGGTTAGTCACGACCAGTTTGGCAGCAACCAGCTTTTCTAGGGTTTGTTCGACTAATTCCCGTGAAAAAGCAGAGTTTACCAACTCTGCCTTGAATACGCGCCGTCGGGTGTCTTCAGTTCCTTCTCCCAGTTGCGTGAGTGCCAGAAAGATGCGTTTGGCGACGCTCTGTTCTTCTAACGATAGGCTGTAAAAAATTTCAGTTGCGCGTTTTTGCAGCGTTCCCCTGACACCGCCCAGTTCTGTGTAAGCATCCAGGGTAAGGTAGGCAGCATCGCTGTTTGCTGCGATTTGCCGTCTGCCATAGCTCTAGCAGCGTATATTGCAGCAGCGGTAATTCACCGGGCGCACCGATGACATCTAGCAGCATTGTGTAGACCAAATTTGGCTCGCAGGTTAACCCTACCTTCTGGGCGGGCTGCACGATGGTCGCTTTGATTTGCTCGTAGCTCAGCGGTGTGACAATCACCATGTTTTGCTCAATCTGCTGGGCTAACTTCTCATACAGAGAACATTTGCCAAAGAAATCTGCCCGCAGCACAATCACAATGCTGAGACAGTCACCTGCTGCTTGTAGCACTTCAGTAAGACATCGAAAAAACTGGTGGCGTTCCTGCTCTGACTGCGTTCCATGACTCAGGGTGAAGACTTCTTCAAACTGATCGATAACGAGCAGCAGATGGGGACGTTTTTCAGCTTTAAGGGAAGAGGGCGATCGCCCTCATTTTTTCCCTTTTCAGTTAATAAACTGGCTGCACTAACTGCGCTAACCCCGCTCCACCGTCCTGCAAGAACACCTCTGCCCGTCGAAGCTGCTCTGCTCGCTCCAGATCAGAAACGTTCAGGTCTACAAAAGCAGATGCCAAACTCTTAAGCGGACGATGGGTTGGGGTGAGCAGCTTAATTCGCCAGCGATCGCTCCCCGAAAACTTTTGTCCCTGCCGCAGTTCCCAAATCAACCCGGCTCTGACTAGAGAAGACTTACCGCTGCCCGAAGCACCAACGACAGCAACAAAGCGCCCCTTTCTTAGCTCATCGAGAAGCTGATCAGTCAAATCCTCTCGCCCAAAAAAATACTCAGCATGGGCTTCGTCAAAAAATTCCAACCCTCGATAGGGGCAAATGTCTGTCGGTTGTGGCAACTTCTTGGCTGTTGTCGAACTTGCGCCCCGCGTCAGAATAATCTCACTGCCCGAATTTTCAAATAAGGGCTGCTGCAATTCTCCCTTCAAAGCATTATTGACCGAGCTAGTCAGGGAGTGGTTGGTGACAATTCCGCTTTCGCTGCGTTGTGGGTCTAATCCTGTTAGCAGGGCTTGGGTAAAAACACTGTAAGTTCCGTCTAGAGACTCATAGGCAGCTTCATACTCCCGTGATGCTGCCATAAATAGCCTATCCGTACCAGGACGCGCCCCTGGGTCAGCTTCCAGAAAGTTGAGAAATTCGCCGCTGTGACAGCAATCTAGCAAAATGATCCGCTGGCGCACTGGGCTTTCTTGCAGCAGTCGTCGCAACCAAAACAAAGATAAGCCGTAAAATCCGACATCAGGATTGGAATCACTGGGAGCCAGGTAGCCTTCCTGAATTCCGACTTCCCGCTGAATGCCATGTCCTGAAAAGTAGAATAGTGCTGTGTGCGGAACGTTAGCGCCCTTTGGCTTAAATAAGTTGATCAGCGCAGTTTCTAAATCGCGCAGCGTCACCGGGGTTTTTAATCCAATCTGGGGTTGACCTGAATTGATGATTTCTGGCAGCCGATGGACGCGAAACTCGCCTTGACTGTATAACTTTTGGGCGATCGCCTCAGCATCGTGGGCCGGAGCTTGTAAGCCAGACAAATACTGGTATGTATTAACTCCGACAACAAGTGCATCCCGTGACATTAATTCAGTTCCTTATAAAGCGGCGTGATATTTCTGTAGCTTCTGGAATGCCCTAACGTTGATGGGGCAGTTTTTACGAGACCTCATTGCTTACAGGCAAGAATACCCGTTCAGCAGAGGATAATCGCGAACTCGGTACTCTGCCATCTCTAGAGATCTTTTTGCTGCCTTACCCGCATCACAACCAGGCAAAGCCAAAACGCTTTGTCGAAAACTTTCAGATTGGGCTATTTAAGGTTTCTGAGGCCGATTGTTAAATTGGATAAACCCAAACTTCTGAAAGTAGACGGCGAAGTTCATCTGAATCAGAGACAAACAACTAGATTTGCTAGTGATTTAAATCATCTCGAAAGATAAATTTTACGTCACTATGATGATCGTCTAGAAGAGAAGATAGCGAACGGATTAACTCTTGTAAAAGGGGGTGAGAACCCTTGCTGGCTAGTCGTCACCTCTACGCAGATAAATTTCTAATAAAGACAATTCCACAGGATTGGTTTTAATGAAACTTTTGAAACTAATTTTTTGATTTTCTATTGCAACGTACTTTCTCCGTTGAACAAACGTCTGTGTAATCTACTAGTTAGCTATAAAAAACTTCATTAATTTAGGTGAAGAGGTGAGTGCGATCACTGATTTTAAGCGAAGATAAAGAATTAATACTAAGCTATGGACTAAAACAGACTCAGTTTTTCTAGAATCCACAGCGTCGGGATCAGCATGGATTACCCCTCCTCTCGTTTCAATAAAGTTTTGGCAACTCAAACAGCGAGCAGTGCTGTTTGGGTAGCTAGAGGTGATGCCCTGGCTCGTTTAGGTCGCTACACAGAGGCGCTTGTCAGTTTTGATGAAGCCCTAAAAGCTGCTCCCAATGATTGTGCCGCCTGGGTATTTCGGGGAGTGGTGTTGATTCATTTAGAGCGCTATCAGGAAGCTCTGCTAAGTTGTGACAAGGCTTTAGAAATTCAGCCAGCCCATTCAGAATCCTGGGTTTTTCGAGGCGCGGCGTTGCACCGTCTTGATCGCTATCAGGAAGCCTACGCTTGTTACCGCAGAGCGCTTGGAATTGAACGACGATCGCTGTGGCAAAGCTGGATGACAGCCTTAAGAAAAGTTTGCGTTTGGTTTGTGTCTCGGTGATGCCTCAAGCTTCACGTAGATCGATAGAATGGATGCGTCGGGTTCAGCAATCAGTGGTCGGTTACGCCTATCGAAACTATTTACGGCAATCTTCAAGGCCTAAAGTCGAGCCAGCTTAAGCAGCTTCAGCGGCTCTATCATCAGCGGCTACCGGGCGATCGCTTCACCACGCCTGAGTTTGCTCAGCGCCTTGCTGCAATTAGTACTGACATCGATCAGCCAATTTGTGCTTACATCAATCGCCGGGGGCAGGTAATTCGCGTAGGAGTGGGCACAGTGGGCAAAACCCAGATTCCACCGATGGAACTGCCGCGTTACGGGGCTGAGCGGCTCTCTGGGATTCGCTGCATCGCTACTCAGCTAAAGTCTGAAGTTCCCAGTGAAGCTACCCTAACCGCAATGGCGCTTCAGCGGCTGGATGCACTGGTGATTCTAACGCTTTCCGGTAGCGGCTTTGAGCGTAGAGGCGGAGGTGCGGCGGGGTATGTTCAGGAAACGTATTTAGCTCATTTAGTGCCTCATCCCGAAGTTAGCTGGACTGTCTCCCCGTCTTTAAGCCTAGATCTGCTATCTCAGCAAGACTTTTTAGAGTTGACCGAAAGCCTGGAAGAGGAGTTTCGACGGGAATATGTTGCCCAGCGGGTCAGCCCCGACCAAGATCGGGTTCTGCTGGTCGGCGTAGCAACTAGTGAACTCACACCGCAGCGCTTTCAGGATGGTTTGGCAGAGCTATCAAGGCTGGTTAAGACGGCTGGCGGCGAAGTTTTGCAGATTGTGCAACAGCGGCGATCGCGCCCTCATCCTCAAACCGTTGTCGGTGAAGGTAAAGTTCAGGAAATTGCTCTGTCTGCCCAAACCGTCGGTGCAAACCTGATTGTGTTTGATCGCGACCTGTCTCCTGCTCAAGTCAGAAACTTGGAAATGCGAATTGGGGTAAGGGTTGTCGATCGCACCGAAGTCATTTTGGATATCTTTGCTCAACGGGCACAGTCTGGTGCAGGTAAACTTCAAGTTGAGTTGGCGCAGCTAGAGTACATGATGCCGCGACTGACAGGACGCGGGCGGGCAATGTCTCGGTTGGGCGGCGGCATTGGCACCAGAGGCCCAGGTGAAACTAAGTTAGAGACAGAACGACGGGCAATTCAGCGGCGGATTACCCGCTTGCAGCAGGAAGTTAACCAGCTACAGGCTCATCGTTCACGCCTGCGGGGACAGCGCCAACACCAGGAAGTTCCTTCCGTCGCAATTGTCGGCTATACCAATGCCGGAAAGTCCACTCTGTTAAATGCGCTAACGAATGCTGAGGTCTACACGGCTGATCAATTATTTGCAACGCTTGACCCAACTACTCGACGGCTGGCGATCGCCGACCCCCTCACTCACACAACTCTCTCCATTGTCCTGACAGATACCGTTGGCTTCATTCACGAATTGCCCCCTTCCCTTATGGATGCTTTCCGCGCCACCTTAGAAGAAGTCACCGAAGCTGACGCTTTACTGCACGTAGTGGATCTCTCCCATCCAGCGTGGCAAAGTCAGATTCGCTCAGTCATGGCAATTTTGTCTGATATGCCCGTAACGCCTGGCCCAATCCTGTTAGCGTTCAATAAGATTGATCAAGTAGATAGTGATACGCTCACTCTGGCTAGGGAAGAATTTCCTCAGGCTGTGTTTATCTCAGCGGGCGATCGCCTCGGTCTAGAAACCCTGCGTCAACGCCTCGCCCAACTCGTTCACTACGCCACCTCTGCCTCTTAAGGACACAGATCTAATAGTTTGAGTAAGAGTGAGGTAAAGGTATACTCCCACTCAGAGCATTTTGGGTGTCAACAAGTCACAATCTTTTAGTTAGTTTGTCTACTCAAAACAGGCATGGAATTCCCACCCCACACCCCCTTACCCAAAGAACTCCAGGTCAAAATCTTGCTCGCTGGCGGACATGAGTATGCAGTAACCCTACCCCCAGACGCGCCACTGCTGCATAGCCTCATCTCAGCCCTCGTATCACGCGCTCACGGACAAGAAACTCGCTCCAATGGACTCTTTCAAATCCCAATCGAGCAGGGCCGCGCAGCCCTCTGCTTTGCCAGCGAGCAGCTAGTTGGACTAGTGACAGAACCGCCCGTTTTCATTCAGCAGAACCAGACCGCTCAACCTCAAACAAAACAGCCTCAGCAGATTTGGGCAAATCCCACTCCCAAAACCACCTCCCCTGGCATTATCCCTTCCGAATACATTCAAATTGACAACTTTTTAAGTTCAGAGGAGGCTAACCAACTGCTGAATTTTGTTCTCCGCAAGGAGAAAGACTTTGTTCCCACTAGTACTTCGACTAACGACATCAGCTATCGACGCTCTATGGCGCTCTATGACTTTCCAGACTTTTCTGAGCTGATCATAGAACGCATTCAGATGGTCATTCCAGATGTGCTAGAAAAACTAGGACTACCCTCCTTTCCAGTCTCTCAAATAGAGGCTCAACTCACTGCCCACAACGATGGCAATTACTACAAAATTCACAACGACAACGGCAGCACAGACACCGCAACACGGGAATTAACCTACGTTTATTACTTCTATCAAACGCCAAAGCCCTTTACAGGCGGTGAGCTGCTAATCTATGACAGCAAGATTGAGAACGGATTTTTTGTAGGCACAGAAACCTTCAAAACGGTAGCCCCCCGCAATAACAGCATCGTCTTTTTCCTAAGCCGCTGTTTACACGAAGTATTGCCCGTACATTGTCCCTCCCAAGCTTTTGTCGAGAGCCGCTTTACCATTAACGGTTGGGTTCGTCGCTAGCCTACATCCCATCAGGATGTTTGAATATATCCTCACAAACTAAGTCTTTGACAAACCATACCAAAAATTAAATGTGTTTAAAAAATTCAGTACTACTACGTAGCAGATTGGAGCAATAGTACTGGCTATAGTCCTCTGTACATAAGTCAACTGATAGCAGATTACACTAACTAGCTCACTAAAAGAATTATTTGAAGGAGCCATAGATCAAGCAACATATAGCAATCCTAAATCATTCATGAGAAACAGCCATAGGTGAAAAGCTTCGGGAAGACAAAGACCTGTTGATGTGTAACGAACTCAAACAGATACTTGACGATATTGAACGACGTGCAGAGTTGAT
>JAAUQZ010000279.1 GCA_012033355.1 Leptolyngbyaceae cyanobacterium RM1_406_9
AAGGGAAATTCGCAGCAGCGGCTTTCTATCAGCTTGCGCTCGACTGTGTTGGTTTTGAGATCAAGGCAAAAGCGCCAAAGTTGTCCCGGTGATAGCTGTTCAAATTTTACCTGGCGGTAGTCGGCATCTGGCTCCACTGAGGGAAGCGAGTCGTAGCAAACCGAATCGACATACAGGTGTCCGTCTTGCTCAAAGGCGTTGGCATGGTGAAACACAAAGCCTGACTGAGTGGATAGGGTTTGCACGGGTGCTGAACCGTGACGAGGAATGATGATGATTTGAGTGGGGCGATCGCCCTTAAACTGAATACATTCCCCTGCCCCCTTCATCCCCATCACAAACGGCAGCGGGTTGAAGTGAACCGGATTTTGAAAAAGATGCAGTAGTTTGGCGTAATGGCGAAGTCGTGGATAAAAGCAAAGCCAGGAACCGCACGGGCGTGTTGACGCACCACTTTGCACTGTTCGTCAAGTTCAAAGATGGTAATCGTAGTGGAAAGCCCTGGTTTAATCGAGAAGTTGACCAGACAAGGCGCACCACCATCTTCAGCACAGGATGGGTCGATCCAGGGATGTGCGGCAAAGGCTGAACCGGGCTTGAGTACGCCATCCAGATAATCGATACCAATCGTTTCGAGCGTTTTGGGATCGAGTCGATGCGGTTCGGCGGCTTCCCACAGGGCTAACAGTTTGCCGCCCCAGTAAATCACCTGGGTATTGGCAATATTTTTCAGTCGAAAGTCAAAGGCATTGGCTAGCCAGCCTCCCGACTTTTGGGTGCCGAATACACCCCGGTAGAGAATTTTTTGTGCCTTTTGTTCTGCCAGGAAGCCTTCAGTCCGAATGAAGCGGTTGCGGAAGTGGGCCTTTCCCTGAGAGAAGGCGATCGCACAAATCATTCCATCCCCATCAAATGGATGCTGTAAAGGCTCTCCGCCCACATCCAGCAAGCCTGGCCCGTTACGAAATAGCGTTCCTTCCAAATCAGGCGGAATTTCCCCCTCAACCTGGTCAATCCAATAGTCAAATTCCTCGCGAAGAGATTCATATCCCTTCTGCCAATCCTCAAGCTGATAGGAGTTAATCGGAACGGTGGTTGCGTGTTCGTGAAGCTGAAAGCTTTGCATAGAAGGAATTACTCCATTTCATTCGAGCGCTTCTTCAACGGTCTGGGGCAGGTTGGACTGAGACACCAATGGAATTAACTGCTTCTTCACAGGATGTAAATCAGACGGGTCGGCTTCCACTCTTGGCGCAGAGGATGAGGGCAGGGCAACGGATTCCAATGTCTCCGCATCCAACTTTTCGGCTTGGGCATCGGGTAGCCAACCCAAAAATGGAAAAGGTAGTAGCGTACTCAAGTTGGTAATCACAACCAGTAGCCAGAGACGGTCAAAGTTTGTCTCAGTTACGCCCAACCAATGCATCATCACCGCCCCAAATTCGTAGGACAGCAGAGCAGCCAGGTTTGTTACCGACATTAACAAAGCAAACAAAGTCGCTTCCACTCCCGGAGGACATAGACGCGCCGCCAAAACTAGCACTGGCATATAGGCGATTTGCCCCATCACCGTTAACACCAGACTGTCACCCAGGCTAAACCAGCGATCGTCAATGCCGATCGCCCGATTTGCGTGAGTCACGAGCAGCAGCATAGTCATTCCCAGGACAGCGGAAATTACCATCGTCCAGCCAAAAATCATGCGAAAGGGAACGGTTTTAAAAAACCTTTGAAACATCCAGATGCCAGCGAGTGAGGCTACGCTGGTGACAAGCCGAACCCGTCCCAGAAACTCTGGCTCAAACCCCAGTTCATTGGTCGTGAAGAAGAAGAAGGCAGATTCAGCCGTCGGTGTAGCCTGCCAGAGAAACAGGAATACAGTGGGCATCCAGATTGATTTCTGGCTAACTGCGCCGCGCAACTGCTTGACCTGCTGCCAGATCACTATCCACTCAGAAGGATGATCGACTCGCGATTCGGCAATCAGTCCGGCGACTAAAGAGACAATAAGCGGAAAAGTCGCCGTAATGATAAAAACGGTGTGAGTGCTGAAATGTTCTAACAGGAAGCCGCTAAAGTAAGCTGTGACGAGTCCACCGAGGGCGGAGGCTCCCCAGCAGACCGATTGCAGTGAGCCTGCCTTGCCAATGTCTTCGGCGCGGGCCCGCTCGACGACCAGGGAATCTACAATTACGTCGCTGACTGCAACAGCAAGAGAGCTAAGGGCGATCGCCACCGTTGCTGTCAAAGCTGAGTGAGCGAAAAACGCCAAGCCCAACCAGGATAAAGTTCCCAACAGCCCAGAGAGAATCAGATAGGGGCGACGACGGTAGCCAAACAGCGGCAAGCCATCTGAAATAAAGCCAAACACAGGCTTGATAATCCAGGGAAGGGCTGCAACCCCCACTCAAGGCAGATACCTCTGCTGGACTCAGCCCCAACTCATCTTTGAGGAAAAAGCTAACGGCTAGCCGCGCCAATCCAAGAATGCCCTGAACAAAATAGACCAGCAGAATTGCGATCAGTTCAGGGGTGGGTTCATTGCCAAATAGGACTTTTTTGGTCAGAGAAGCCTTGACCTTAGCCAAGTTGGGGGAAAGTGCAACCATTCACGCCTAGATTTATTAAGAAACATCAAGGATTGCCTACCATGATAGCGGTTTGCAACTGACTGTCTACCCAAAGCTCCTGCGGCTCAGGTTTAACCGCCGCTAACGGGCGGAATTAGTACGACCTCATCTCCGGGATGCAGGACGGCATCGGCTTCGACAAACTGAAGATTGATGCCAAAGCGGGTGAGGTCGCGCCATTGAGCAAGTTCTGGGTGTTCGGCAATGAGGCGATCGCGCACTTCCACAACCGTCGTTCCAGGGGAAACTTCTAGCGCTAGCTCTGGTACACCGTAGGCTTCCTGGTAGGCAGCGAACAGTTTTACGGTGATGGCGATCGCCGAGCCAAAGTCGGGTGCAACAGTATCAGACATAAGCAGTTTGTCCTTAGCAATTTGTCCTAGCAATAGCAATTTATCCTTGCGGGCAACATTAAAATTCTCAAGGCGTGATGTCAGCAGGCATCCTGCACTAGTATGCACATAAGGGAATTGCTGGGAGGAACCTCAGTGGCTAAAAAACGCTTGCTTAAAAGCATTCCAGGCAGCAGTGTATCTTTGTCGTCTCAAGACAAACTTCAGACGCAACTGCAAACGCTGCTGGAACAGCAAAAATATCGTCAGGCCCTGGATGCGATTCAAAAAGCGCAACGTTCACAGCCTGACGTGAAGTTTACTCCCTCAGAAGCAGAAATTTGGCTGCTGCGAGGCAAGCAGGAAGTAGACGAGGGTGAGTTTAAGCTAGCTGAAAAATCGCTCAATCGATCGCTAGAACTGGGCTTGACAGGTGAACCGTACTACTGGCTAGCAAAGTCTCTGGTCGCACTGGATCGGCTGGATGATGCGATCGCCCTGATTCGTTCTGTGTTTGAAGACGGCAGTTTGCCCAAAGATTACAGCGTTTGTTACGCCAAGTTGCTGTTGCTTAAAGGCGACGTTGAAGCCGTTGAGCAGCTTTTGAAGAAGCAGTCTAAGCGCTTTCCAGCAGCCCAGCAGCACTGGATTCGGGGAGTGTTAGCGCTGAAGACTGATGATCCTGAGGCGGCTCTGACCTCATTTCAGAAAGTTAAACAGCCTGTGACACCGGGCGATCGCCCCATCGTCTGGCAGGTTTACACCCAACAACTACTAGGAGAATGGGATGCTGCCGCCCTCCGGCTGGGGTTAGGAATGCAAACCCAGACGATGTGGAGCTTTGCCCCTAGCCGACCGACCTACACCCAGCATCCAATCTTCAGCGGCTCGCTTTGCTGCAACACGTTAAGACAGGACATCCGCCGCTAGAGCAGATGACTTTTATCCAGGACGATCAGGCTTTTACTGAACTGGTCGATGTCCTGACTTTGGTCGAATTTATTGATGAAAAGAATCCCCATGAAGCCGCCCATCTCCTGCTAAATCAAGATCCCCGTTCTACCCAGTTTCCCGAATTAGCCTCCATCCGTCCTGCGCTGCTGACTCTGGCGGGGCAGCAATCCCTGGAGGAGGGCGAAATGAGTTGCGCCGCAGAGTTTTGGCAAATTCTGCAAAAAGAGCAGGGGTTTGACCCGCAGCTAGCCGTGAATTTGATGGCGGCGTTGAACGAAAGTGGAGATTACCAGAATCTACAGCGGTTGCTGACCCGCCTGCTGAAATGGCTAGAGCAGGAAATCAAACAGCATCCGCAGAATTGGCCCGACGAACGGCGCAAAGCGGCTCTGACGTATGGCTACTGTCGTCTGGCTGATACCTTGATGGCTCTGGGGCGAGAACGGACTGCGTTGGGCGAACTGCGAAAGGCAGAACAAATCGACCCGCGATCGCCCGAAGTGATTGGGCGGCACGGACTTCTCGCCGTTTTAGATCAACGCACTGACGAGGCAATTCAGCTACTGACCCAGGCGCTAGAGCAAGGCTGCCGCTACCGGGAAGTCTACATTGTTTTGGTTAACACTTTAAAGCAGGCAGGCGACGCAGAAGCCGCGCTTGATGCCCGTCGTCGCTTTGGCAAGAAATTTGGCGACCTCAACCCCGAAGCCGATGTCAACCTTCTGCCCTGGGTTGATGCCCTGTCAACCCGCAATTACCCGCTGTTCAGCAGCCTGGTTGAGGACAGCAGCGATCGCAGTTCGCCGATGCGAGCTTGCCAAATTTTTGTAGAAGCAGTGGAAGGAGAACCCAACTCTGGCGGTAACGTTTCACTCAATCAGAAACAGGCGACAAAAGCATGGGATCAGCTTCTCAAAAGCCTGTCTGAGAAAGAACAGGTGCTGACGGTGCAGGCGATCGCCCTCTGCCTTCTGACCTTTGCCAAACGCGAGAAAGGCATCGTTGCCCTGATTACAAACCACATGGCAAAACTGATTGAACTATGGGAACAACAGCCCGAAGCCAGACCCGCCTATCTCGTTCTCCTGGCGCTGAAAGAGCGCGATCCCAAGAAGCTGCAAACGCCCGTTCAGTTGTACCTTGTTACCCAGCCGCAGCCCGGTAACGCCTTAGCCCAAATTCAGCTAGAGGTACGGCGCTACACCAAGACCGTCCTTCAAGATCAGATTTTGCGATCGCTGCTCGACGAATACCTCAAGCGAGAACCGCAAAACCCCCTGCTCCTATTGGCAAAAGCCACCACCTATCCGCCTAATACCGAGCAGTACGAAAACTTCAAACAGCAAGGCTTTGAAATTGCCCGTCGGCTTCAGGATGCCAAAGCTCTGCAAGCCTTCCGCGAAGAAGAAGCCTTCCTCACTGTTGATGCGGCCCAGCAGTTCCTCCCTAATCCGGGCGACCTCGAAAACTTTGGGCTGGGAGACATGGATGAAATGCTAGAAAATATGATTCGCAGTATGTTTGGCAACAAAGTACCTCCCGCCGAACTCAAGCGCATGATGCCAGACCTCAAGCGCATGATGATGAACGAAATGCCAGACCTTGTTGACGGAGACGATGACGATGATTTTGGCTTTGGCTTCGGCTTCCCCGGCGGCGGCTTTTCACCTCCTGGCGGATCATCCAAACGGAAGCGGAAGTAGAGGAGAGTGACAGAACGTACAACTAACTTTGTTCAAAGCCCCCTGTGGGGTGGGCATCTTGCCCGTCCGGGCGGGTGAGACACCCACCCCACAGGTTATTTAATCCATGATCCTAACCATTGCCGAATCTTTCCCGACCGCTGCCGAATCGTTCCTGACGGCTGTAAAATTACTGCTGGACTGATGAAAATCACGGCTAGCTGTTGTAAAAAGATGGCTAAGCAGGGCTGAAATATAAAGTTATTCAAGCAACTTGCTGCCATTTCATGTCTGAATCAAGCGATTTGCAGCTTTGACCATGACCCGTGACCCATGACAGATAACCCACGACTACCCCACGATCATGTCCTCCTCCCACGATCTCCTCGGCATATCCCCCACTGCGACTCCAGCCGAAGTGAAAGCCGCTTACCATGCCAAGCTGAAAGAGTTTCCAGCCCATCGCCATCCAGAAGAATTCAAGGCGATTCGAGCGGCTTATGATGAGATTCGCAAAGAAGCAACGGCAGAAGCCGATGATTTCTTTTTTCTGATTCGTCCCCTCCAGGCAACGCTTGACCCCGATGTATTGCAGCAGGTGAAACAGAAGGCGATCGCCCGTCTAGAGATCAGCCTGGATGAGATGATGCGAGAGACGTTTTAGGAAAGGATAGATGAGCAATCAGCAGGACTTGTTTGAGAAATTCCTTAACTTTCTTCAGACTGAACCTGAACTGCCAGAATATTTGGGGGAAGAGCCTGATTCAGGCGCGTCGTTTGACCCCTATCAGATGGTGGCAGAATGGATTGCCCTCCGCCACGAGGTAAAGCAGCAGGGAAAACTGTTGCAGTCTACTCAAAACACACTCCAGCAGGCGTTTGACGCGCTAAAGTCGGAGAAAGCAGACCTGCAACAGCAGCTAGAAACTAGCCGCAAGCAAGGCTTGGCTGAAGCCAGTCAAAAACCGCTGTGGCGCGATTTGCTGGGCGTGATGGATGCGCTTGACCAGGCGATCGCTCACTGGCAAGAGCAGATCGATTCCCTCGCTCAACCCTCCCAGCCTCAATCTTTTTGGCGGCGCTTACTCCAGCCAGAGCGCAGCGCACCCGAAGCCAAAACTTCTGTTTCCGTTCGAGAGATTTTGGTCAGCAACCAGCAGGGAATCGACCTGATTCGGCGCTCGCTCCTCGACGTATTACGCCAGCAGCAAGTCACCCCCATTGAAGCGCTAGGAAAACCCTTTAACTCTCAAACCATGTATGCGATCGGACGGCAAGAAAGCGCCTCCGTCCCCGAAAACACCATCATCCAGGAAGTTGTTCGTGGCTACCTGTGGCGCGAACAAGTCTTGCGAGAAGCACAGGTGATTGTGGCGGTGGGGGAAAGGGGAGGATGGAGGGATGAGGGGATGAGGGATGAGGGAT
>JAAUQZ010000280.1 GCA_012033355.1 Leptolyngbyaceae cyanobacterium RM1_406_9
TGACTGGGGATGAGGGGTTTGACCCCTCAATTTAGATTTTGCCCAAAAAATTCCAGGGATAGCGGTAATTCCCTGGAATTTCACTAAATCTTGAGTTTAGAACACTTCTGAGAAAACGTTACCGTATCAGCGGCAATGCTTGGACAGGGGCGAACAGCCGTTCGCCTCTACAGGGTTAGAATCTTTTCGACTAACTCTAGCCGTTGAGCTTCTGGGTGAGAAGCTGGTTGGTCAGCTTGGGGTCGGCTCGTCCACCCGTCTGCTTCATCACCTGACCGACGAAGAAGCCCAGCAGCTTGGTCTTGCCGCCGCGATATTTTGCTAACTCGTCGGGATTAGCAGCAATCACGGCATCGATTGCCGCTTCCAGGGCCCCTGTATCTGAGATTTGGGTTAACCCTTTGCTTTCTACTAGCTTTTTGGCAGAGCCGCCATTAGCCAACAGTTCAGGCAGAATGTCTTTGCCAATTTTGTTGCTGATGGTGTTGCTTTCAATCAATTCAACCAGTTCTGCCAGGGTTTCGGGCTGGAGGGGAATTTCGCTGATGCTGAGCCGCTTTTCGTTCAGGTAGGCGCTGATGTCGCCCATGATCCAGTTGGCGGCAAGTTTGGGGTTGGCTTTGGCGGCGGTAGTCGCTTCAAAGTATTCGGCGATCGCCCGGTCATCCGTCAGCACTCGCGCATCATAGGCAGACAGCCCCAACTCGCCCTGGTAGCGCTCCCGCTTTTTGGCAGGCAATTCAGGAAGCTGCGATCGCCATTCTTCTAACTGTTCGGCAGTCACTTCAATCGGCCCCAAATCTGGCTCAGGGAAGTAGCGGTAATCGCTTGAACCTTCCTTGATCCTCATGCTGATCGTGCGCTGAGAGCCTTCTTCCCACAGCCGCGTTTCCTGCAAAATCCGCTCACCGGATTCGATCGCGTCAATCTGCCGCTCAATTTCGTAGTTAATTGCCCGTTCAATTGCGTTGAACGAGTTCATGTTCTTAATCTCAACTTTGGTGCCGAATTTCTCCTGTCCAATGGGACGCACTGAGATGTTGACATCGCAGCGCAGGGAACCTTCCTGCATATTGCCGTCGCTCACGCCCAGGTAGCGCAAAATTCGCCGCAGTTCTTGAGCATACTCAGCCGCCTCTTGCCCAGAGCGCATATCCGGCTCTGAAACAATTTCGACCAGCGGTACGCCCGTGCGGTTGTAGTCTACAAGGGAATGGGTGGAACCAGAGAGGCGATCGCTGCCTCCATGTACCAGCTTGCCTGCGTCCTCTTCCATGTGCAGGCGAGTGATGCCGATGCGCTTGCGTACCAGAGTGCCGTCTGCATCTTCAACATCAACTTCTAGCCAACCGTGTTCAGCGATCGGTAGGTCGTATTGGGAAATCTGGTAATTTTTGGGCAGATCGGGGTAAAAGTACTGCTTTCGGTCAAATTTGCTGTAAGGCGCAATCTGGCAATTTAGCGCCAAACCCGCTTTAACAGCATATTCCAGCACTCTTTGGTTGAGAACGGGCAGCACTCCCGGCATTCCCATACACACTGGACAAACATTGGTGTTGGGAGGCGTGCCAAACTCAGTAGAACAGTTGCAGAAAATTTTCGTGTCAGTTTTGAGTTGACAGTGGGTTTCTAACCCAATAACTGCTTCATATTGGGTCTTAACCGGAGCAGCAGTTGTCATGATTAGTTTTTTGCTGAGCAGTGATTGGGTCTATTTTAGCCCGGATGGGGAGGGGCTAGGGAAAGAGAAGTGTTCTTGTAACTGGTCTCGTGACTAGGCTCTGCCTGGTCATGCAAGGGCTGGAGGCTCTGCTTCCAAACTCGAACATCTGGAGGCAGAGCCTCCCAATGGGATTCCCAGCCAGAGGCGAGGAAGCAGGAAACTAAAGTTTGCTGTGGAGCAGGCATCTTGCCTGCTTGGATTTGGACGGGCAAGATGCCCATCCCACAACGTCAGCCCCTAGCCCCTCATTTGGTTTCAATTTCTGAAAAATTACCGACAGATCTTGTAGAGACAGCTAGGCTATGGATTAATCTCTTGTCTTGCCCTTTACACTCCGTAATCTTATGGCGAAAGAACTGGCAATTCGTACTCGTGGGCTGATTGGACCCAATGGCGCGGGGAAGACGACCCTGATTCGGATGCTGGCAACGGCAGAGGAGCCGACGACGGGGGAGATTTTGATTAATGGCGATCGCCTCCTCCGCGACAAGACCAACGCTCACATTAAGCAGCGCATTGGCTACCTGCCCGACGACTTCCCGCTTTACGACGACCTGACCGTTTGGGATTATCTGGACTATTTTGCACGGATGTATAAGCTGCGGCAGCCCCACCGCAACCGACGTTTGCATGAAGTGCTAGACCTGGTGCAGCTTGCACCCAAGCGAAATAGTCTGATTGCAACGCTATCACGAGGCATGAAACAGCGCCTCAGTTTGGCTCGTACAATCATTCACGAGCCAATTTTGCTGCTGCTTGACGAACCCGTTTCGGGGCTTGACCCGATCGCCCGAATGCAGTTTCGGGAAATCATCAAAGTCTTGCAAGAAGCGGGGATGACAATTTTGATTTCGTCCCATGTGCTGAGCGACCTGGCAGAACTTTGTACTTCAATCGGCATTATGGAGTTAGGCTATCTAGTAGAAAGTGCGCCCCTGCAAGAACTCTACCGTCGCCTGAGCCGTCAGCAAATTCTCATCTCCACGCTAGGCAAGCTGGATGCCCTCCAGCAGAATTTGAGAAATCATCCCCAAGTAGAAGGGGTTGAAGTGCTGCCCGGAACCCAAACTATCAGAGTGCAATTTTCGGGAGTGTGATCGGGCTGTCGCTGATGGCCCAGTTTCTTTTGCTCAACTTCTTTAACAACCAGCTTCCTGGCGCTGGCAACAGCTACAGCAAATATTGCGCTGAGTACAACAGCACAACCTATGACTGCGCTAAACAAGCTGGAGTGTATTTGGTGGACTGGACGATGTGGTGGAGAGACATCTTCATCACTTTGAACTGGGGAATTATCCTGGTGATGATGCTGGCTGGGGTCTATCTGCTGATTAACGACCTCGACCAGGAAGAACGGCGCGGTACGCTAAATTTCATTCGTCTCAGCCCACAGCGCAGCCGTAGCCTGCTGACAGGCAAACTGTTGGGAGTTCCGGTTTTGCTTTACCTGGCGGTGGGGGCGATCGCCCCCTACATCTGTTTGCTGGAATGCAAGCCGATGCGCCCACCGTCTTTACCCTGAGCTATTACCTGATGCTGTTTGCAGGCTGCTACTTCCTCTATAGCGCTGCCCTGCTAGGCGGCTTTATGGGTAAGCTGCAAGGCGGCATTGGTGGAATCCAAATTACAACTGGGACGGCGTTTCTCGGCGTAATTTTTGACTGCCTTTGTATTTATCCCAAACTACATTTTTTGGAACTTGTTTTCAGTCTGGGTTGACTTCCCTCAGTACATTATTGGTGAAGGTTCGGGCACAGATTCCTTGCAGTGGTTTTACCTTCCCATAGGGCAAAGTTTTATCCTCTCTCATGGCTTTACACTGACGGCGCTGGGAGTTGGAATCTACTGGATCTGGCAGGCTCTAGACCGCTGTTTCCATAGCCCTGGCGCAACCTTGCTAAGCAAGCGGCAGAGCTATGGGCTGATGGTCAGCTTTCAGGTGTTGATGCTGGGCTTCTTTATGCGCGATTGGGACTATGGATACTATGACGATTCCCAGTTTTTGTTTGCTCAGGTGGCCATGATTTCTAGCGCAAACCTGGTGCTGTTTTTGGTGTTGATTGCAATGCTGTCAACTCACCGCCAGACGCTGCTGGACTGGGCGCGTTATCGTCACTTTGAAAACAGCCTGCAAATTACATCGAGCAAAACAGCAGCGGGTAATAAACAACGTTTATCGGTGTGGCAAGACCTAGTTTGGGGTGAAAGGAGTCCGGCGGTGATGGCGATCGCCATTAACCTATTGATTACTGCTGCAATTCTGCTGCCCTGGATTATTCTCCATCCACAAGATCTAGAGAAATGGACTGTGGTAGTTGGGTTTGTGATTAGCTTAAACCTGGTTGCCATCTATGCCTCGATCGCTCAACTGACGCTCATGATGAAAAACCAGCGGCGTGGCTGGTGGGCAACGAGCGCAGTGATGCTGGCAATCATGCTGCCTGTCATTGCAGGTACGATTCTCTTTGTAGAATTCCGTTCAGGAATGGCAACGGGGCTGCTGCTGTTCTCACCGTTGCACTGGTTTTCTTTGGCGCATGGTGTGCCTGCGTTCATGCCGCTGCTGGCAATTGTGGGTCAATGGGGGGCGATCGCCCTGCTCAACGCCCAGCTAGCCAAAAACCTGAAGCGGGTCGGTGCGTCGGAGTCCAAACCGCTACTGGCTGGAGTCAAGTAGCACAAGCGCTCTTTAGTTAAACTCAAGGACAGTAGCGCGTTCAGTCCAACACACTAATACATCAAGCTGTAGAAGTCGGAGTTTTTTAGGAAGCTCCGACTTTTTGGTGATCATTCCTGAGAGGAAGCTGCTTTGCGTTGAGGAGTATCGTGGCTCAGCTACTCTGTGCAATTGCAATGCTCCTTTGTTACAGTGCAATGCTCCTTTGTTACAGTGCAGTGCGCCTTTGCAATATTGTGATGCTCCTCTGTTACAGTGCAATGCTCCTCTGTTACAGCGCGCTCCTGCTTAGTGCGATCGCAACGTTGCTCTACAACTTTGTAACCCTTCTAAGAAATGCACCAGTCGCACTCAGGATAGATGCGTGGCTAATGCCTAACACATCGCTACAAATCTGTCACTCAATAAACCTCGTCGTTGGCTACCAATATCTACAAACACAGCCTTTCCGTCTTCCGTAAAGTAGAACAGCACTCTTTCAGAGTAATCTACGCTAAAACTCCAAAATTCTTTGAGCTTGCCCGATAGTTTATGCGTTCTTAAACTTGGGTCAAATGGCTCTGCGGTGAATTGCTCTAACTTTTGCCAAAACCTTGCCTCTAGATCCGCATTGCCTTTGATGCGCTTTTTGAAAGTCCGTTTGAAGGTCGAACTGAAACTGACCTCCACGATTATTCCTCTATCAGTTGTTTGAGTTCATCAATGTTAGAGGAAAATTTCAGCTCACCTTTTTTCTGCTCAACTTGAGCCAACTTAAAGTTATTGTACATTTCGTCACGACGTTCTTCCTGGAGGTAGTGCTGCAACAACAGATGAATTTCGCGCTTCTCATCTGTGGAAAGGCTTTTGATTACTTCGACTACATCACTAAAAGTCATTTGTTCAAGACCTCATCGCGCTAATTCAAGCGATTCACCATACTGCTCATTCTGAGTTGAAAGCTAAAGCCAGCACAACTTTGTTTCAATCCTATCTCATTGACTTTGGCTCATCTGAGTCTCGAATTTAGATTTAGAGGCGAAGGGATTGGATAGTGGCGATCGCCCCCTTCCCCGCCCGATCAATTTCTGCCTCAGTGTTAAATCTGCCAATGCCAAAGCGAATCGAGGCAAAGGCTAGTTTCTCAGAGCGTCCTAGCGCGGATAGTACATGAGAAGGTTCAATTTTAGCGGCGGAGCAGGCAGATCCAGAGGAAACGGCAATGATGGGCTGCAATCCTAACAACAACGCTTGCCCGTCTACATCCGCAACGCTAATATTCAGGTTTCCGGGTAAACGTTGGGTGGGATGTCCGTTGAGGTAAACGCCTGGAAGCTGACTTAAGCGTTGCCAGAGGCGATCGCGCAGTTGAATTTGCCGTTGAGTTTCTGTCTCCAATTCTGCTAACCCCAACTCTACGGCTTTAGCGAAGCCAACAATCTGTGGCGGGTATAGGGTTCCCGATCGCATTCCTCGCTCTTGCCCACCACCATGTAGCTGTGCTGCCAATTGCACTCTCGGTTGACGACGACGCACATATAGCGCCCCAATTCCCTTTGGCCCATAAACTTTGTGTGCCGTCAGAGACATCAGATCGATCTGCATTGCCTCTACGCTCAAGGGAATTTTGGCGATCGCCTGAGCCGCATCGGTGTGAAACAAAACGCCTCGACTGCGGCATATTGCCCCAATCTCTGCTAAAGGCTGCAATACGCCAATCTCGTTGTTTGCCGCCATTACCGATACCAGAATGGTATCAGGTCGAAACGCTTGTTCTAATTGCTTCAAGTTAATCAAACCATCGGATTGAACGGGCAGAAATGTTACCTCAAAGCCAAGCGACTGCAAATAGCAACAGGGATCTAGCACCGCACTGTGTTCAGTTTGCACGGTGATCAGGTGTCGCCCTCGAGAAAAATAAGCTTCTGCTACGCCTTTGATTGCCAGATTATTGGCTTCTGTTGCACCGCTGGTGAAGACAATTTCTTCGGGTGAGGCAGCGATCGCCTCTGCCAAAACTTCCCGTGATTGCTTGACTGCCGCCTCTGCTGCCCAGCCATAGGCATGAGTGGTGCTGGCGGGATTACCAAAATGCTCAGTAAAGTAAGGCAACATCGCCTCTAGCACTCGTGGATCAAGCGGCGTAGTAGCATGACAGTCCAGGTAGATGGGGCGTTGCACGATGGATTCTTGCGGTTGTTTTTGTCGATCTAATACTGATTTAAACAAATTTCAGAACAAATGATTGGGGGGGCGAACGACTGTTCACCCCCACTCTCTAGAACATTACCAACACCTTATGAGTCCTTTTCGCCCCCTAAATCTCCCAATGCTGGGGGACTTTGAGCCGTTTAGGGCGCTTTACGGAAACGGTTCGAGGCTCGGAAGTCCCCCCAACTTGGGGGGTTGGAGGGCAGAATGCAGGATGTTGAGCTTGATACAGGAGATGTGTGTACACGGTAGCCTTTTCAAGGGGGGCTAAGGGGGATCAAGGTTTCAGGCTTCAAGTGTGTAAGTCCTGGGGCTATTAACCTTCCCCATCGTCATCGTCATCATCGTCATCATCGTCATCATCGTCATCATCGTCATCGTCATCATCGTCATCATCGTCATGCATCGTCATCATCGTCATCA
>JAAUQZ010000281.1 GCA_012033355.1 Leptolyngbyaceae cyanobacterium RM1_406_9
TATTCTGGCTTTCGGAATCCGTCAGATTGTGGCAGAGGCCCGCTACATTCCTTCTGAATCGATGCTGCCAACTCTGGAAGTAAACGATCGCCTGATCGTTGAAAAGATCAGCTATCGCTTCAACGACCCTCAACGGGGAGACATTGTGGTGTTCTGGCCTACGGAGCGGCTCAAACAAGAAAACCCTTCCTTAAAGGACGCATTCATCAAACGGGTGATTGGCTTACCCGGAGAAACCCTTGAGGTGCAGGGTGGGCGAGTTTACGTTAACGGGCAGCCTTTGCGAGAAAATTATATCGCCGCTGAGCCGGAGTATCAGTGGGGCCCAGAGGTTGTCCCTGAAGATTCCTATCTGGTCTTGGGTGACAACCGCAACAACAGCTACGATAGCCACTTTTGGGGCTACGTTCCGCGAGAAAACATCATTGGCAGAGCCGCTGTCCGCTTTTGGCCACCTGGAAGGGTCGGAGAATTGGGGCCAGAGCCGGAGTATCGGGAATAGGATTTTAAGAGTTAATTTTTCGTGTGCATCACACACGAAAAATTAACTAAAGAAGTACTCCAGCGATCGCCGCTGTCATAAAACACGCCAAAGTACCTGCAATCATGGCGCGAACGCCTAAGCGGGCCAGATCGTGTTGGCGATCGGGAGCAATGCCGCCAATCCCGCCGATTTGGATGCCGATGGAGCCGATGTTAGCAAAGCCACAGAGGGCATAGGTAGCGATGATAGCAGCCCGTTCTGAAATGGTGGCAGTTGCTTCGGAATCTGCGGAACTGGCCCCAGCGCCAATGAGTTCGCTCAGGTCTAGATAGGCTATGAATTCGTTGAGAATTGTCTTTTTGCCCAGCAGTGCCCCTACCTGAAGGCAGTCAGCCCAGGGAACGCCCATCAACCAGGCGATTGGAGCTAATAGGTAGCCGAGAATTAGCTCCAGGGAGAGTTGAGGTAAGCCAAACAAGCCGCCCAACCATCCCAGAAAAGCATTAAACATCGCCAACAGCGCCAGAAACGCAATGATCATGGCGGCAACATTGAGGGCAAGCTTTAAGCCGTCGATCGCCCCACTTGCGGCAGCATCAATTACATTAATGGACGTGCGCTCAACCTTCAGCTTTACATCTCCCGCTGTCGGCGAATCTTCTGTTTCTGGGTAGAGCAGCTTAGAAATTGCCAGGGCCGCCGGAGCAGACATGACCGACGCAGCAATCAGATGTTCTGCTGGAATGCCAAAGGAGACGTAGGCGGCTAGCACCCCGCCTGATACGGTTGCAAAACCGCCCGTCATGACAGCGTGTAGCTCCGATTGGGTCATGGAGGAAATGTAGGGCTTAATCAGCAGCGGGGCTTCGGTTTGCCCAACAAAAATGTTGCCTGCGGCTGAGAGTGATTCTGACCCTGACGTTCGCATGGTTCGCATCATTAACCAGGCAATCCACTGCACGACGCGCTGCAAAATGCCGTAGTGGTAAAGCACACCAATGAAAGCAGAGAAAAAGATGATGGTCGGCAAAACTTTGAAGGCGAAGAAGAAATCTTGAAAATTTTCACCGAACACAAAGGACGCACCTGCGTCAGAAAAGTTTAGAAACTGCGTTACTAAGTTGCCGACAAATTCAAAAATAGTAAAACCAATCGGAGTTCTAAGAATAAATAGAGCAAAAAGTAGCTGTAGCGCAATTCCCCACATCACAGGCTGCCAGCGAACGGCTTGCCGATTGGTTGAAAATACATACGCCAGTGCGATAAAAATTAACAGCCCAAATAGCGAAATGAGACGCTCCATAATTTTTGGTGTGGGGTAGATGCCCTAATGGGGGCGTGGTTCAGTTTTTTCCTTTCCAGGCAGACGGCTGCTGAAATTTGTAAATATCCTGGATGACTTGAACCCAGCCGTCTGATACGGAGTCGAGCAGGCGATCGCCCTTCTCTTTCGTCGCCACTGTTGGGTCGCCTAACACCCCACTTCTGCTCAGGTCGCGAGTCGTCCAGGCAAAGGGTAGCTTGCCTTCCATGCTGAGCAAACTCTCTTCAGGTAGACCGTGAGGATATTCTGCTACTGCCCTCTCCATGTGAACCTGATCGGGCAAAACTGAAAGCATCAGACTCGTTTCGGCATCACCTGCGTGAATGCCTAACTCCTTTTCTTTGGGTGAAAGAAACTCCCCTGCACAGTGAGGCACCCGCCAGGTAAACAAAGGAAATACTATGAAATCTTCGTGCTGCTGGTGCAAATCTCGCGCCACAATTTCCATCACCTGAGGCTGTCCGCCGTGAGAGTTAAGCAGCGCCAGCTTGCGGAACCCAGCCCGGTAAACGCTTTCGGCAACTTCGGTGAGAGTTGCCATTAGCGTTTGTGCGCTCAGGGTAATCGTTCCGGGAAAGTGCCAGTGTTCGTTTGATTTGCCGTAGTACAAAGGCGGCAGGGCAAAGGCAGGAATTTCAGGACTCAGCTTTTCCAGCGCTTTACCTAAAACCGCGACCCCAATTGCAGCATCCACAATCAGCGGCAGATGCGGCCCGTGTTGTTCAATTGCCCCTACTGGCTGAAGCAGCACCACATTTGCCTTGTCAGGCATTGTCTGCACATCAGTCCAGGTGAGGTATGGGAAAAACCTATCGGGTGGAATAAAGCTATGCATACAGTCTCTAAGGTCACGCTCGTATTCTACAGAGTTGAGGTGACTTCGGACTGTAGCGAAATATCACTTACAGGATCTTGCAGATGAATAGATTAGCCGTTGTAGTCGATGTAATCGGTGCGTCGAGTTCTAGCCTGAGCAGGCGGCAAAAACTGCTGCTCGACGTAGGGGTAAGAGGGGGGAATGTTGGGCTGGTGGATGATGTGAGTGGTGTTGCGGGGAGGCTGACGCTGCGGCAGTAGCAGCACGATGATAATACAAATAAAGACGACGCTGCCACCCACAATTAGCACTAGAACTAGCCCCCCAACCATCCACAGGACACCCGACTGGGGGGGTTGCTCTGGGGAGGTATCGTCTGCGCGTCGGGCGGTAATGTCTGCAACAGATTGTTGCTGTTCCTGAAGTTGAGCCAGGATTTGCTCAAGCTCGTCTTCCTGGTCTTGCAAGCGTGATTCTAGCCGAGTGATGGTCGTTTCCTGGTCGTCTAGCTTATCTTCTAGGGCTTCGGCGATCGCCGCTGTCGGTCTAGCTCTCGCTGCAACTGAGAATTATCTTCAGAACTCAGCCCGTTAGCGGAAGGGGGAACGGGCAATGGTGACGGCTGCTCTATCACGGACGAGGGAGACTGTACCTCAGCGGGAGACGAACTAAATGGCAAACCAGCCCGCAGCAACAGTACTGCTGCGAATCCTGTGACCGCACAGCCAGCTAAAAACGCCGTAGTATCGCTCATGGTTTTGATAATTTTGCTGCGGCTAAACTACGGCAACGAAACCTGAGACTTGTTCACCCCTTGCCCCGCTCTTTGACTAAATCTGACCTGATGCATAAAGTCAACCGAATAGATGCAGGATAAATACTAACACCATACTTTGCTCTATTCTTAGCTTGCCAGGATTTTCAGACAATTTATTTCAGATAATTTAGTTAGAGGGCGATCGCCAAAAAAATTAACCCATCGGCTGCTGAGGCAAAAACAGAATTTGCTCACGCGGGTCACACTGCTCTAGCGCCTGAAGAATTTCTGCCTCAGAGGGATTGTGATTATGCATGAGAAATTGCAGGAACTTGAAAGTGGGAGTGTGGGTGCGAAAATAGCCCCCATGCACATCAATCTTGCCTAGCAGGTAAGGCAGAATGTTACCCAAATCGATCGGCAGTGCCGTAAATGGATTTAACCCCAGCGCGATCGCATTTACGCCGACCATTCTAGAGCAGTCGAGATAGTTGAAGCTTTCAAACAGGTCATAGGCAGAAGTTGCTTCGACCGCTTTTCTAGAAAACAGCGCATTGCGAATCCAGAGCATTTCTTTAGGTTTGTTGCCTCGTCTGATATAGACATTGCCTAAGCGCAAGCCTGACATTTCAATGCTGGGTTCGGTAAACCAGTTGCTCAAAATGGAGAGGTAGCGCAATACGATATCGCGATCGCTTGACATTAGATAGATTTGCTCACAGCGGCGAATTGCCGAGCGAACGTAATTATTTCTGCCTTCCTGGATTAGCTCTAGCGGAATGTCAGGCGATGCCAGGATTAGCTTCCCCAAATCCAAACATTCACCCATTTGCTTTTCTTGTTCAGTGGTGCGATCGTCTTTGCCAAAGCGGTCAGACAGGACGCGCAGGGTGTTGACAACGACCAGTCCACCCATGCTATGACCCACTAGGTTCACCTTTGTACGGACACTTTCAGGTAAATCGACCGAATCTTCCATTGGCGCTGCGGGAGCCTGAAGCCGCTTGAGGACTCGATCGAGCCGCCAAAAGAACTCTGCTAAATCAGGAGCGCCATAGTGAATTGCCCGGTAGCGATCGCGCTGATAAACCACCGCCCGCAGCAGCCCAAAGGCAAGCAGCCACAGCAAAAATACAATTACCGGGAAAGTCCAGTACCAGCGAAGCTGCAACGGTAAAACCAGATCATAGAGAAAAGCTAAAACAAGACTGGGCACTAAGCTAATCACAAACAAACTGCCGACAAATTTCAGCAAGATCCCGACATTGCTGACCAAATCTTTGAGCAGACCCAGGTTTAGAAAAGGCTGTTCGCTGGGCCAGTGGTAGCCGATATAAAGATGCTGGGCTGAAATCGTATGGGTTCCCTCCAGGGCATCGGCTTCTTCGGCAAAACCGTCATAAAAGCCTCTAGCAGGCGTGGCGTAGCCATGAGTTCTCAGCGTCAGCGTGCTGACATTGGACTGCTGAATGATCTTGGCAAGTTCGTCAATGTTAAACAGGGGGCGAAAGCGGCGGGTTGAGGGGAGTCGCCGCTCAACTTGAAGTGAGACAGAAGCCGTGCTGACTACCAGGTAGACATGGGGGTTTTGGCGATCGCCATACACTTCAAAGTTGCGGCTAATGGCTTGAGTAAACTGTTTTTGCTTCCAGCTATTCAGCGTCTTGATCACAAACTCTTCGTCTACTTCTCGACAAAAGCCAGGATATTTGGCTTGACACTCAGCCATATCCCGAAACTGGTTGTGAAGCTGGCAGTAAACCAGCAATTCCTGATGCAGCGTTTCGGCGATCGCCGCTTCATCTAACAGCCCCGCATAAACTTTTGCATCAGCGCCATGTTCCGCAACATAGGCAAGCTGCACGGCACGAGTCCGCGTCCACCAGTCCGAAAAGGGAGCCGCATTGCGAATGATGCCACCGAGCCAGCGCTGGTCAATCTGACTGACTTCAGCATTTTTCCACCGAAACGGCAGTGGCTCAGAGGTATAGCAGCACTCAACGGTCATGTTCTCTGACTCCTGGCTCATGGGTCACGGGTCATGGGTGATCACGAATGACCCCATTTAACTTACCGAAGTTCGTCCAGTGCTTCCTCGGTCTTTGCCACCCCTTCAGCATTGTTTTGCTGCTGATAGAGGGTGAGCGCTTGTTCAAAGGTGGCGATCGCTTCATCCGTGCGATCGCGCCCTCGGAGCGCCACCCCTAGCTCATAAAATGCTTCTGGGTTCTGGGGAGAAAGCTCGACCAGTCGCCGATAGGCCACGATGGCCCGCAGGTAGTCTCCCTTTTCTAGCAAGACCCTGCCGATGAGCGCCTGTGGCTCCGGCGAGTTAGGCTCTGCCGAAGCGCCCCGCTGATAAGACACGAGCGCCTGATCTAAATCTCCTTGAGCGCGAAAATATCGCCAATTTGTAAGTGAATTTGGGCATTGCGCGGTTCCAGTTCAGAGGCTCGTTCTAAAGCCGCTAACCCGTTGGTAAAGTCTCCCGAATTGACCAGCGCCACGCCCAGATTTAGCTGAATGGTGCCTTGACGCGGATTGAGTTGTGAAGCCCGCTGGAGTGCCTCAACTGCTTCTGAATAGCGCTCTTGCTGAATCAGCACCGACCCCATTGATTCTAAGACAGCCGCATTGTTGGGGCTGAGGGCTGCCACCTGCTGATAGGCTTGCAGCGCGCCTTCATAGTCTTCTTGCCGCACCAGCACCACTCCTAAACCGAGATAGGCATCGACGTTGTTGCGCTCTAGCTCGGTGGTTCGACGGTAGGCGGCGGCGGCTCCACTGTAGTCACCTAGATTTGCCAAACTATAGCCCAGCGCGTAGTGAAAATCGGCATTGTCAGTATCCAGAGCGATCGCCTGCTGATACGCGGTCGCTGCTTCCTGAAAGTTATTTTGCCGCGCCTGCAAGTAGCCAATTCCTGAGAAAATTCGGGCATTTTCGGGGTCAAGTCCGGCCGCCTGCTGATAGGTCGCCAGTGCCCCCGCATAGTCTCCTGCATCGACAAGCTGCCGCCCGCGCCGCAGCAGGTCGTTCAACTGCTGATTGCTCTGCGCCAGTAAGACGGGTTGCGTTTGCTGGCTCTGCACTTGCGCCTGAGTCGGTTGGGCGATCGCCCCTACCATTACTCCTGAAACCATCGCACTGGCGACCCAGGTTCTCAGCGCAGTGGACATAGAACGGTTCATGGTTTCACTTATCGCACCAATCACTTTTCTTACAGCTTGTTTATTCACAGCCAACCCCGCACATTTCCTACCGTTGTTATGTTTGCTTTGTTGATTAGCTACAGCGATCTAAAAACTAGATCAGGACTCATCATACAGAATGGTAGTGTCATGAAAGAATTTTGCGAGAGGGCAAGGCATGATTTTATCAACAACTGACGTAATTCAGGGGGCAGTGGTTGAATCTTACCTGGGAATTGTCACCGCAGAAGTGGTGTATGGCAGCAATGCCTTGAGAGATTTCTTTGCGGGAATTCGCGACATCATCGGAGGGCGCACCGCTAGCTATGAGCGGGTGTTTGAAAAGGGGCAGCAAGAGGCGATCGCCGAATTGGGACTCCGTGCTGAGCGATTAGGCGCAAATGCAGTCATCGGCAT
>JAAUQZ010000282.1 GCA_012033355.1 Leptolyngbyaceae cyanobacterium RM1_406_9
AATTCCTCCCTCATGGAGCGCCTTAGTGATCGCTTTATCCAGGGTGTTTTCAAGATGGCGGAGTTTGCGGCGATCGGTCAGGTTTTGCCAGGATCGCTTCTGGGTACTCTGCCGCTGCTTGGGTCGGGTGGGTGTTTTGGTAGCCATAGGCAGCCCTGGAACACAAGTTAAGGTTGCTGTAGATGCCACCCTAACAAGGCGATCGCTCAAGCTACCTATGCCGAACGGCGATTTGTCCAGTATCCAGTTGGCTAGGTTATAATAATCCCAGAATTATATCCTTTCGGTTTGCTCAAGCTATGAATAACAGCGTGATCAAAGATCCCACGTTCCCGATGCGCCATGCTCAGGTGACGGAGTTGAAAAATACTGCCAAAATCGCTGATTTGGCGAAAGACGCAGATGTTCTCATCACTCGAAATGGGGAAACTATTGCCTATCTAGTCAACCCAGAGCATTATGAGGCACTGATCTCAGCCTGGAATGAACTGCGAGTTAAGGTCAGCCAAATCGTGCTAACCAGCTATGAGCAGCAGCATGGGGGTTTGCAACGCTTGGATGCAGCGATCGCGACTGCCCAACAAGGAGAATGGGCAACACCTGAAGAAGAGGCTGAGGTGTTTGAGGGCTAAATGAAAGTCACGTTTCAACAAACCGCTTTGAATGACATCGAAAGAGTATTATCGGGCTGACCTCCAAATTTCAATAGCTATGCCAGAAGACTACATTTTAATTGTGACTGATGAAACTGATGAAGCCCCTGTACCAATCGAGGGTCAACGGGGATGGGGTGAGGAAGTCCGTAAACGCATTTCTAGCTTCAAAGAGGTCAGGTTGCCTGTCGCGCAGCTAGAGCAGAACATGAACCAGTTCTTGCAACTGATAGGACGCTTGTTCAAGCAGGTGGATCAGCAGATTGGTGCAGAATCGGACATGAAGCTGGATGAGGTCGAGCTAACAGTTGAAATCAGTGGGGAAGGGGAAGTTAAATTAGTGGCAGGCGGGAAAGCTACCGGAAAGGGGGCGATTAAGCTGAAATTCACCGATCGGATAAGAAGTAAATGGCAAGTAATTGGGCGATCGTCATTGGCATTAACCAGTATCGATTTTTGCAACCGTTAAAGTATGCGAAACGGGATGCAGAAGCGATGCATAGCTTTTTGATACAAGAAGCTAAATTTGATCGCATCTTCCTATTTACCGATGATTCTCCCCCCATTAGCGGCAAAGCTACTGAGCCGTTTCGAGCGAATCTGCTGCGGGTCTTGCGCCAAATCTTTGCAACGCCCTTTATGAAAGACGGCGATAACTTCTGGTTCTTTTTCAGCGGACATGGCATTCCCCACAATGGACAAGACTATCTGATGCCTCTAGACGGCGATCCAGAAGATATTGAAAACACAGGCATCTCTACAAATACCATCACTAACTACCTGCGGAGTTGTGGAGCCGATAACGCAGTGATGATTCTAGATGCCTGTCGTAGTAGTGGCAAGAAAAGCGGGGAAGGTATCGGCAGGCAAACTGAAGCAGAAGCCCGTCAAACAGGAGTGATTAGCTTCTTCTCTTGCAGTCCCGATCAATACTCTTATGAACTGGAGGCAATTACCCAAGGAGCCTTTACCCATGCCTTGCTTGAGGGATTAGGCATTCGGGGCAGATGTGCCACCGTAGAGCGGTTAAATCAGTATCTCGAAAATCGAGTTCCAAATCTGGTCAGTCAGTATTTGGGAAAGGCTAGACAAATCCCTTATACGATCGCCGAACCATTGAACCGATCTCACCTGATTTTAATGCCCCAACACGCCAGTCTCACTGACATTGCAACACTCAAAAATGATGCCTATCGTGCTGAGAGACAACAAGATTGGGATTTGGCACAACGGCTCTGGATACGAATTAATGCAGCGGCTTCGGGTCAAGATATAGAGGCGATCGAAGCTCTGCAAAATCTAGGTATTCAAAGACCTTCTGCAACTCCGGTCTTTCCAATCACGACCTCTAATTCTTCTCCAGAACTAGTTCCAAAGTCACGATCTTCGCTACCCATAAATGAATTAAAACAACCTCCGGTACCCCGCGCACTGACCCGACAACAGTTTCTCAAATTGGTAATTCCAGCAAGCATAGGCGTAGTGGGAGTAACCCTTACCAATCAATTTTTAGGTCGATCACCACAGACTTCCCCGCCAACCACATCAGATATACCCTCTAGCCCTCAACCACCTCAACCTTCTCCTTCCAGTTCAGATTCTCCTAGTCCACAACCGACTCCGCTAAACCCACCTAGTCCTTCACTTCCTGCCAAATATTCCAGATTAGCGGATTTACTAAAAGCAAAAGACTGGAAAGCTGCTAACCAAGAAACGATAGAATTAATGAACAAGGAGAAAGGAATAGAAACGGAAAGCACAATAGACTTTCCCTGCGAAGTATTGAATCAGATTGATCGCTTGTGGGTCGAAAGCAGTGGGGGAAAATTTGGTTTCACCGTCCAACAAAAGATCCTTCTTGTGGATTGCAGTAATCTGCCCAGTGTGGAACTTGCTGAAGAATGCTTTGCGCGCAAAGTGGGGTGGTTAGGACAAGGAGACCTAGACGCTTTTGGTCAATTAATGTATGTAGGGCATTTTCCCTACCTTACTATTGATGGGGATGATGGGGTATTTAACCAAGTGCGGAGACTTTCGGCTGTTCTGCAAAGGTTGATAAGCTGTGGTGTAACGGTTCCTGGATAAATGAGGTACATGCAGAGCCTTGTCATACGAGCATTATGGGTATCCCTTTGTACTTCATTTGAGTGAAAACTACCCGTTCCAGCATGATGAAGTTGGGTACTACCAGCACTTGCCAGCCACTACTGAGAAGAGAGAATATTATCTACTGGATCGTTCTTAACAAGCCAGAATCTGAAAGTTCAGTTTGTTATCTGCTAAGGTCGTTGTCGTCTAATATCTCCTCTAACTTTTCCAGCTAATTGACTCCTATTGTTGATCAAAGAACGAATTGGCGGTCGGATGAACCGAGCATCTGTAGTTGCTCCTGATAGAGTAGTTTCCCTCTTTCCACCAACATCCCCTCCAATTCACCAGCAGAATCCTCTGACAATGGCACCGTTTCCTCACCCGTATGCAGATTTCCTCGACAAATCGTGCGCCTTGCTTCATTCCGAACAATAAAGTCCCCTGTAGGTTGAACGTAGGCAGTCCATTTGTCCCCCACCTTAAACTGAGCAATTTCAGAATCACCTGACCGCTGCTGTTCATAGGTTGTGGCTACGGCTGTCACCAGTCCTGAAAACATCTCCCTACGCCATTGATCTCTATCCAGTTCAGCACTTTGAGCCGATTCGACACCGGGAAGGACTGGCTCAGGCAGTTGAATCGAATCAGGGTTCAACTTCAGCACCACGCTTGAACCTTCAGGACGTAGCTTGGCTTCAAAAGAACTTCCGATCGGTAGTTTAGGAGTATCCGGTGAGAAGGTGCCCAGATTCTTGTCGTCGATCTGGACGATCGGGGTGCCGTTATAACGGTAATACTCTGGATGCGATTCCGGCAGCTCAAACTCCCCTACCTGAATGCTTACGGACTGATTGCGCCATTGCTTACTGGCAAAGTTCTCCCCAGCAAAGTCATTGTGGCGGATACCCAAAACCTTAATCTCATCGAACTGAAATGCCTGAAGCTGCTGACAGACTTCCTCAGTCAACAGGTTGTATGCCAGCGCTCCCACGCCTGAATCCTGCCGAGATTCCGCCCAGATATGATCAGCGGGAGGAATAATTCGCAAATCATCGGGTACACGAAGTTCATCCAGATCGTTAACATTCTTGCCAAACTTCGCCTCCAGCTTTTCAACCAAGCGGGGAGGAATATCTTTGAGCGCAAACTCAATCATCGGTAGCTGCGGATGAATCATCGCATCAAATTGAATGCCCTTTTGCTCCAAGGTTTCCTTCCACCGAATCGCATCCGACCCAAACGGTACACTCAACACATAAGCATCTCTGGGTAGGGCTTCGCTGGGTACTTCATAGCCATGCTGAAGGGCAAAGGTGATATCCATTTGCTCTGCCAATGCCAGACAATCCCGACGATGCCGATCCATTTCCGGGCGCGTGTGCTGGGTATACCAGAGTGCAGCGGCTCCCTCATACCGCTCCTCGGTCGTCGGAAACACCTCATTGATTTCAGCCCGGTAGCTGTCGTAAAGCTTGCCCAATTCCTCATTGAACGCATCCCGGTCTTCGCCCACCCGCTCCTGAATTTCATCCCTGGCTTGCTGGAATCGGGTCTTCAGTTCCTCTGCCCACTCCAACGCATCCACAGATAAATCATCTTTCGGAAATAGATAGCGGAACTCGTGGCGATCGCGGCTGCGAATACGAGTCGGCTCCCACAACGGATTGACTACCTCCCTGGCAAGCACATTGATCGAACCGGGAGCGTCCGCAGGCATCGCAAAACTGCGATAGAGGCGATCGTCCTTCTTAAAGTCAAAAAAGTGGCTGGGATGAGATTCTGACCAGCGTTTTGCATCCGAAAGCAGATTCTCCCCTTCGATCTCCTGGATGTCCTCCAACCGCTCTGCACTTTTGGGTGAATCGACCTCGACCTGAAGTGCTTGAAACAGACGGTTAAGCAGTTTTCGTTGACGGCGCTCAAACCGCTCGACATTCTCCCCTTCCCCTGGCATCGACGATTGCACCCGCCCAATGTTGGTCGCCACCAACCCCACCTTGTTCTGATTCGCCGTAGCCGCAATCTGAGCCAGATTCTGGTACTTCAAACCACCCTCATCGGTGGCAACTTCGCTATAAGCCAGCTTAGGGCGTTGCTTTACTGCCTCAAACCGTCCTGGCTCGCCCGCTCGCAGCGTTTCTTTGGCAAGGTTAGGCAACTGGCTAGCAGGGCTAACCATGAGTTGATCACCATCGAAGTCTGCCTGATGATACTCCTCAGCATCTTTGGGGTTAATCCAAATGACATTACGAGTTTTTTTGAGTTCCGGGTCGTGGCTGTTGCGGTAGAGACGAATATTGTCTGAGTTAACGATCGGGTAGCGGGTCAGAATCACATCCCCTTCCGGCAGATGGGGCACACAAACCGTGCCACGCGGTAAGTCGTCCGCTGGCATCGCCATTCCAGAACTATGGCTGTAACCGCTCTTAATCGCTAAATCTCGCCATCTACCTGCCACATAATCCGTTGCAAACTTCCGAAACTTGGGAGTTTCAACCAATTGCCCATATTTGTCGCTTCGCAGCAACGAAATCCAGCGAGATTCCTGCACCTGGCTGTTGGCATTACCATCCTCATCCTCAAAATCTTCTTCCGATCGCTCCTGTCGCCGTTGTTGTTCCTTGTCGTATTCCTGCACAATGTACCGTGCCAGTGCCAAAGGATGCCGCTGTAAATCTGCTAGAACTTTGGCTTTTTCCTCCGTCGGCTGCTTCAAATCCTGCCGCACTGCATCCTCGGAATACCAGATGGTAAACTGCCAGCTATTGTCATAACTGGTGGCTCTAGCATTGCCCCGGTTTCCCATTGCGGCTCGCGGAAACTCATAATCTCCACAGGGAACCAGCTCGTCTAACCGCGCCTTCTTAATGCCCTTGATCGACGATCGATCCATGATGATGTCATAGCCCTCTGCATCAGTCAGTCGGGAATCGGGTAGTAGCGTTCCCTTAGATAAGAAGCTGACACGCGGACAGTTTTCCTCGCGTCCTTCTGCCCATTGCTTCCTCCAGGCAAACCGAAATTGAAACGGACAGTTTTGCTCACCTCCCAGTTGACGAGCAAGCTGCGGCGAAATCTTACCGTGACAATCGCCAGTTTTGTAGTGGGAATACTCCGGGTCATTGAAATCCACAATTTTGACCCGCAGGTTCTCCAACGTGTCAGACGCTTTATAGCAGTTACTCACTAATAGAGAACCATACCGACAGGCAGTATCCGGCTCTGTCGCAAATAAGCGCCGGATCTTCTTACGCAATTCATCATCTGCAAAGTAGTAACTGTTCCCAGAACTAAATGTGAGCCGCCGCGAAGTGCCATCGGCAAAACTGCGCGCCCGCAGATGATTTGCATCAGGATTACGATTGTCAATTTTTACGAGCAGCAGAGATTGCAACTCTTCTGGCTCAAACATCTGTTCCAGCAAAGAGTTTTTAATAATCTCCGGCTCCGACAAATACCGTCCCTTCCCGTTGTTGTGCACCCCATCAAAAATCGGGATGCTAAGACCGGAACCCTCAATGACCCGCGTGGTCAGATCCATTACCTACGGTTCATGATATAAACGTACTACCATCCAACTTAGAAAGCGTTAGACTGTTTTTTGACGTTTACACAAAGCAGCCATGGCAAAATCAGCCAGGTGGCTATTCTTGAATTGAACAGCAAGGAGGATAACAATGCCGTGGCACATTAAGCGTCTGGAGAACGGTTTGCTGGTTCAGGAATATGATCAAGAACCCGATGATAAAAGCGAAGAACTCCTGACCCCAGATGGCAGAACTCAAGATGAATGTCATCCGCGCTTTGCCCATCTGAAACCTGGGGAAAGTATGGTGCTACCTGATGAACCCAAAACCACGACTTCTAGTTCCTGGTATCCCAGCCAATATGAAGAGCTGGGCGAGTTTTTGAATGGTGATCCAGGGGCGATCGATAAGTTGGACAGTGGCAGCCGATCGCGCCGCTACAACTGGCGGTATTACGAACCCGATGAATCTTTTTAAGGCGTGTTTGATGGCTTGAGAGGGTGGCGAGGGCGATCGCAGCTAGTGAATTCATATAGTGAAGACATTGTATTCTCTACGCTAGAATGGGGAAATTTGGAGAACACTAATGGCTCAAAGTGAAGTCCTTACCATTCGATTAGCTCCAGAATTGAAAGACAAGCTGGATGCTTTAGCGCAGAGTACTCGGCGTAG
>JAAUQZ010000283.1 GCA_012033355.1 Leptolyngbyaceae cyanobacterium RM1_406_9
CTTCCCCTCGTCTACACGGCTACATCAATCTCAAAGATCTCACCTTTGGCTACAGTCCGCTTGAAGCACCGCTGATTGAAAACTTTAACCTTTCGATCAAACCGGGACAGCGAATTGCCTTTGTGGGAGGAAGTGGTTCCGGCAAATCAACTCTCGCTAAAGTGATTGCCGGACTGTATGATGCCTGGTCAGGAGAAATTTACTTTGACGGAATTGCCCGATCTGACATTCCCCGTTCCGTACTCACTCACTCGATCGCAGTCGTGGAGCAGGATATCCTTTTGTTTTCAGGCACCATTCGCGAAAACTTGACTTTATGGGATACCACAGTTTCCGATCGCGCCTTACATCGCGCCTGCCAGGACGCTGAAATTCACGATGTGATTCTCTCAATTCCGGGTGGTTATGATGCTCAATTGCTAGAAGGCGCGGTAAATTTGAGCGGCGGACAGCGACAGCGGCTCGAAATCGCCAGAGCATTAGTCAACAATCCGTCAATTCTAATCATGGACGAAGCGACTAGCGCCCTGGATACAGAAACCGAAAAGATGATTGACCAGAAGCTACGGCAGCGGGGCTGCACTTGCTTGATTGTGGCACACCGATTAAGCACCATTCGTGACTGTGACGAAATCATTGTTTTGGAACGCGGCAAAGTCGTCCAGCGAGGCACTCACGAGGAACTGTGGCAGCAGCCTGGACAATATGCTCAACTCATTCACAATGCGGGGGATGCCTGATGACGCTACAGCAGATTAACACTGGTTTGCACCAAATCAAAGGTCATCAACCCCTATTGCTCAACGATCCTCAAACCGTTTGGCTGGTGCAGTCCGGCTCTCTGGCACTGTTTGCAGTCCCGGTCAAAAATGGCGAAGTGGAGGGCGATCGCCACTACCTTTTCAATGCTTACCCTGGTGAAGCCCTCTTCGGCATCGCACCTCATTTAGACTGCAAACTTGGCATCATCGCAGTTCCGCTTGAACCCACAGAGCTTCTGCCCATTCGGGGATGGGGGGATGGGGAGATGGGGGATGGGGAGTACAGAATGGGGATGGGGGAGCGGCAACTCAAGACCAAGAACTCACCTCCCTCTCCCCTTCTCCCCTTCCCTCCCTCCTTGACAACTGGATTCACAAACTGGGGCAAGTTGAGGGACTTCCCCAACCCAAGACCGCTGGAATTTCTCCTGATATGCAATACATTTCCCTGATGCAGGGGCAAATTTGTCAGCCTTCTCCAGACCAGGTTTTGTGGGTGAGAATGCAGCAAGGAAAGATGCTCTGGCTAGGAAATTCAGAACTCTCTTTAGATCCAAAAACAGGCTGTTTCCCAATTGGTAATGGAGCCTGGTTAGAGGCATCGGATCATGTTGAATTGTTTTCCAGGGACACAGCAGCCGTTGAGAGTTGGACTGTTTTGCTGAAGGGTTTAACTCAACTCCATCACTACTTTTTGCATTCGGTTGCACTGATTGGAGAGAGTGAGTTTCAGCAAACATTAGCTCGATTTCAAGCAAGGCAGCAACTCAACTATCAGCTTACACAGCAAACCATTCGTCAGCTTGCGTCGGTATTAAATCCTAGAAAGGAGAGTTTTTTTGAAGCAGGCACTCCTCTGTTAATTGCCGCAGGTGCGGTCGGAAAAGCACTAGGAGTGGCCATTCAGCCACCTGCTAAGTCGGAAGATTTAAAGCGGTTGAAGGAACCTTTGGAGGCGATCGCCCGCTCCTCTCGTCTACGCTTACGCCGAGTCCTGCTGCGAAACAACTGGTGGAAGATGGATAGCGGCCCACTCCTGGCTTACACCGTTGAAGGGAAACGTCCCGTAGCCCTGTTGCCCGTTGGCAATGCTCGATATGAACTGTTTGATCCGGCGCGGGTCGATTTAGCTGCCTCGGCTCATGCTCAAACAAATGGCTCTAAGCCTTCTCCAGCCAGAATTCCAGTCGATCAAGCCGTTGCTCAAACGATTGATCCCGTTGCCTTTGTCTTCTACAGACCGCTACCCGATGGCTTACTCAATGCGATTAGTTTGCTCAAATTTACCCTGCAAGGTCGCACCTCGGACGTAATTGCAATTTTACTCACGGGTGTAGCTGCAACTTTGCTGGGAATGCTGGTGCCGCAAGCAACAGCAGTTCTGATTGATAACGCGATTCCCTATGGCAATTCGGGATTATTGGTGCAAGTTGGCTTAGGGTTACTGGCAGCCGCCTTTGGTGGGGCAAGCTTTCATCTGGCGCAGGCGATCACCTCCATGCGAATCGAAACGCTATCTGACGCATCTCTACAAGCTGCTATCTGGGATCGACTGCTGAAGCTAAAAACATCCTTTTTCCGAGCGTATTCCACAGGTGATTTAGACTCACGGGTGTCGGGCATTGGTGCAATTCGCCGCAAACTGAGTGGTACTGCCCTACAAACCATCTTTGCCGGATTTTTCTCACTATTAAATCTGGGTCTATTGTTTTACTACAGTTCTAGATTGGCAACTCTGGCACTGGTGTTAGCCGTCGTGATTGTCACTTTCACCACCATTTCTGGTTCCCTGATCATTCGCAAAAATCGCCCCTTGATGGAGCTTGAAGGAGACATTTTTGGGCTAATGGTGCAACTGATCAATGCCGTTCCTAAACTGCGAATTGCCGGAGTTGAAGAACGCGCCTTTGCTCACTGGGGGCAAAAATATGTAAAACAGCTTCAGCTTTTAGCCAGCACCCAGCGGTTAGAAGACACCGTTGTTCTATTTAACACGCTGATGCCTACTCTCACTACAATCCTGTTGTTTTGGCTGGCCAGTACTTTGATCGACCCGACTCAGGCATTTGGCAGCAGTGGCGGGCTATCGACAGGCTCTTTCCTGGCATTTAGCGTTGCTTTTGGCACCTTCATTGGCGGAGTCACCAGTCTCAGCAACACGCTGATTGAGGTGTTGGATGTGATTCCTTTATGGCAGCGATCGCAGCCTATCCTAACGGCCCAACCCGAAATCGACCTCAACAAAGCCAACCCAGGACGGCTATCCGGCAATATCCAAATCGATCATGTATCCTTCCGCTATCGAGAAGATGGCCCCCTTAACCTGGATGATGTCAGCATCTCTGCCCACCCTGGCGAATTTATCGCCCTCGTTGGCCCGTCCGGTAGCGGAAAATCAACCGTCATGCGGCTGCTGCTAGGTTTTGAATCACCCATTTCTGGCACCATCTATTACGACGGACAAGATTTAATGGGTTTGGATATAACCGCTGTGCGCCGTCAGCTAGGCGTAGTTCTACAAAACAGCCGAATCAACGCAGGCTCCATCTTTGAAAACATTGCCAGCGGAGCCTTAATTACCCTAGATGAAGCCTGGACAGCGGCAGAGATGAGTGGATTTGCCGAAGATGTGAGAGCGATGCCGATGCAAATGCATACTCTCGTGAGTGAGGGTGGAACAAACCTTTCTGGTGGACAACGGCAAAGACTAGTGATTGCTCGTGCATTAGCTTTAAGACCTCAAATCTTGCTGTTTGATGAAGCGACCAGCGCTTTGGATAATAAGACACAGGCGATCGTCAGTCAAAGTCTAGATCAGCTTAAAGTCACCCGCATTGTGATTGCTCACCGTCTCAGCACGATTCGCTATGCCGATCGCATTTATGTGATGAAAGCCGGACGAGTGGTGCAACAAGGACGCTTTGAAGAGCTAGTCAATCAGCCCGGATTATTCGCTCAGTTAGCTCGTAGACAACTCACCGCTGTGAGTTGAGGACAGGACGAGAGGCAACTCACAGGCAGTAACGAAGTGAATGAGGCGATAGAAGTAAGTTCCCCCTCGTTTCTAGGCTCCGCCTGGAAATGACAGGTTTGAGGCTCTGCCTCTCGTCATTTGGAGGCAGAGCCTCACGGACAGCATCCCCAGGCGGAGCCTGGGAACGAGGCGAAGTAAGGTGGAGGGAGCGATCGCAGTGTATAACTGAACCAATGCGCCCCCAAACCGTTATGCAAAAGATTCGCCTGTTTTTAGCCTCGTCTTCGGAGCTAAAGGAAGATCGGGAACAGTTTGAGATTTTTATTTATCGCAAATGCAAAGCCTGGTTTGACCGGGGCATTTTTTGCATCTCGACATTTGGGAAGATTTTTTAGACGCGATGTCTGCCGGAGGATTGCAGAGCGAACATAACAAGACGATCAAAACCTGCGATATCTTTGTGCTGCTGGCGTTTAACAAGGTCGGCAAGTATACGGCTGAAGAATTTAGCCATGCCTTTGGGCAATTTGCGACAGTGCAGAAGCCATTTATCTTCACCTACTTCAAAACGCCGACCACGACCCAAAACCGCGATGAGCTTCAGAGTTCGTGGGCGTTTGAAAACAAGCTCAAGGAATTGAATCACTACAAAACGCCGTATCACAACATTGAAGGGTTGCGAGAACATTTTGGCAACCAGCTAGATAAGCTTGCGGCTACTGGCTTTCTAGAATTGCAGCCTGACCCAAGTAATCGGCAGGCAGGCAGCAGTCCAGCAAATCAAACCGCCGCAACGCTTTCTGGACAGGGGAATAAGACCTATCAGAATATTCAAGGCACTATTTCTGATAGCTCCAAAACCTACAACATCGACAAGATTGACCAGGCGCGGTTTGAGTAGGAAATTAATATCGGCGTTGCTTAATCCAGCAGGGCTTCGTATTTGTCATGAGTACCAATCCAAAAAGCCTGCCAAAAGTCAGGGGTTGTGAAAGACTTCATTCAAACTTTGGCGTTGCTGATTTGATGTATGAATTTCGTAGGGGCATGGCAATGCCATGCCCTACAGAGGGGATTGAGAACCGTGAATCATACCCATATTCAGCAACGCCCAAACTTTTCACTCTGTTAGCTGCAATATCTGCCTCTGCTTTAGCAATGAGTTTATCCAGTTTGCCTGATACTAAGTCGGCTTCAATTTGCCGATCCCACATTTCGTCTAAATATTCCTGTAGCCAAACTGAGAGATGCCGAACATCACCTTCAGATAGTTGTTTAATAGCTGCTTCGATTTCTGTCAAGGTAGTCATAGAAGAAACCCAGGTCTTAGGCTAACTTGATGGTATCGCAATCGAGTCTAGCTCTGGATCTGGACAGAAACCCCTGGACGTTATGGGAGACACCAAAACCTACAACATCGCCAATATTGAAACCGCCCAGTTTTTCTATCAATCTCTGGACTATCAGGCATTGATGGGGCGGGTTGCTGAAAAACAGGAGATGGTGCAATATCTGCAAGAGACGGGTAAGACCGATCGGGCACTGAAAGCGGCAGCAGAGCTAGAAGAACTGGAGCAGCAATTAGAGCAATTTAAGCAAAACGTGTTTCGGCTGTATGAGACATTTACCAAAATTGAGATCAATACGGAACGCTTGAAGCAGGCAAAAGCCCATTTTGATCAGGGCGAGTTTCGGGAAGCGGATGCCATCTTAAATGCGGCAGAGATGCAGCGTGACCTGAATCAACTGATTGAGCGAGATCAGCAGCTTGACCAGGAAAAAGCCGAGATTGAGCAACACAGAACTCAGCTTGCCAATGAGTATTTGATTAAAGCTCGCCTGTGGACAACTTTTTATGACCAACCCAACCGCTTTGAGCAAAGCTGCAACTATTTTGAAGAGGCATTGCGGGCAGCCAGAACACCCGAAACGGTATTTGAATATGCCTTGTTTTTACAGTGCCACAACTGCTTTGATCAAGCAAAGCCTCTTTATGAAGGACTTTTACAGAACTATCGCGCCTTAGCCCAAGAGAACCTCCGCACCTATTTGCCCGACGTGGCGATGACCTTGATCAATCTCAGCATTTTTTACTTACAGGACATACCTGATAAAGAGCAATCGATCGCCCTTGCCACCGAGGTTCTCGAAATCGCCCAGCAGTTTCCCCAGGTGCCGATGGTGCAGCGCTATGCAGAAATCGCGATTCAGGTCTTACAGGCAAATGGGGCAGAGGTTGATACGCTGTAGCAAAAGGCAGAAGGCAAAATGCAGGGGGCAGAAGGTTTGTAATTACCCAACGATCCGCCCTGGAATCAATTCCGGGCTAATAGCTCAAGTCAGTTGAAACTGACTAATGCCCCTTAGAAGCTTGGTTCAACTCGTTTTAACGAGTTTTAGCTTTGAGCCTGAGATTGATCTCAAGGCGCTAGTGCAATGCTTCCTACCACTGGTGCAAGATCTGAGATATCGTTTTTCAACAGGAGCAGTCATCATGCAGTCTTTAGCCGAAATTAAGCAACAATTAGAACGTGCTAAACCAATGATTCAGCAGAGATATCACGTTACCCAACTCGGTATTTTTGGCTCCTATGTGCGGGGAGAACAAACACAAAAAAGTGATGTTGATGTCTTGGTAGAGTTTGAGCCAGAATTTCGATTTGGGTTGCTAACCTTCTGTGAACTGGAAAATTATTTAAGTGACCTGCTGGGGCTAAAAGTTGATCTGGTCATGAAAAAGGGATTGAAACCTCATATTTGCGAACGGATTCTGCGAGAGGTTATTTACCTATGACCCAACGCGAAGTCAGGGATTATCTACAGGACATCCTGACTACAATCGACCTGGCAGAACGGTTTGTCGCTGGGCTAACCTTCATAGATTTTGAAAATGACCCCAAAACGGTCTTTGCTGTCATTCGAGCAATTGAGGTGATTGGTGAAGCCGTTAAAAGCATTCCACAATCTCGCCGCAACCAGTACCCTGAAATTTCTTGGAGAGGTTTTACAGGGATGCGAGACGGGTGCATCCCACTTTTGTAGCCCTCACCCTAAATCCCTCTCCCGCTTTGGGCTACCGTGTATACACATCTTGGCGATGGGTTAGCCCCCAACCTTGAAAGATCCCCTCAAACCTTTGTAATCCTTTGAAGAGTGTCCTGATTCCTGGAGGACGTTGGCTT
>JAAUQZ010000284.1 GCA_012033355.1 Leptolyngbyaceae cyanobacterium RM1_406_9
TCAACCAGATTACCGCTGCAACCGCTCAGATTAGCCGTCAGGTGAAGGCGATCGCCCAGGCTGCCACGATGCAAACCGAAGCGTCCAGGACGGTGACTCAAACGATGCAGGGTGTGGTGCTGATTGCTAACCGCACCTCGGAGGAAGCCAATCAGGTTGCTGCCTCCTTTGACCAACTGCGTCAGGTTGCCCAAGCGCTGCAAATCGAGGTGGGGCAGTTCAAAGTCAACTGAAGTCCGTTGAAATCAGTTGAGCTACTCCTCCCTCCCCTAGCCCCTAGCCCCCAGCCCCTTCCCTCCCCTAACCCCTTAACCTCCTCCCATGCATCATGGCAATCAACCCCGACATCCGTGACCAAGCCTATCAATTCTTTATTCAAGAGGCTCCTGAACTGTTGCAGGTGATTGAAGCTGGGTTGCTGACGTTGCAGCAGGAGCGCAACACCGCTAAAGTCCACGATCTTATGCGGGCGGCCCACTCGATTAAAGGAGGAGCCGCTAGCGTGGGTTTGGAGCGATCGCCACCCTATCACATCGCTTAGAAAACATTTTCAAGGCTCTTTATAGCGACAGCTTAACGATTGACGCTGAGCTAGAAGGTCAGTTGCTCCAAGCCTATGACTGCTTGCGGTTGCCCTGATGCTGCGAATTACGATGGGTGCCTTTGATGCCGAGCAAGCATTGGCCCTTGCTGAACCCGTTTTCAGTCAAATTGAAGAACGCTTTGGAGATGCCCTGAGCCAAACGGAAAACTACATTCCCAGTTCTTCTGATCTGGGCGTTGACATGATTTCCTCAATCCTGGAGATTGATGTCGCTCAAGGGTTAGAACGTTTGGCGGCAGTCATAGCCAATCCCCAAAACTATGAAGTAGCAGGTGAATTGCGGGCCCAGGTAGAAGTTTTTGCGGGATTCGCTGAATTGATGAATCTGCCAGAGTTTGAGGCGATCGCCGCAGCGGTAAAAACGGCGCTAGAAGCAAACCCCAATCGAGTACTAGAAATTGCCCGGCTGGCAATGGCTGACTTTGAGCGCAGCCGACAGGCAGTGCTAGCTGGCACCGCGACCCAGGTAGAATCCAGCCCAATTCCCTCTGAAGCGTTGGTGACACTCACTGTTCCAATTGCGCCTGAGGCATCCTCTGTTTCCGCTGCCGAATCCGTCGCCCTTGATGTTGCCATGCCGCTGCTCGAAGACATCTTTGGTAGCGGGAGTTCACTTGAACCACTCCCGATTCAGCACAGTCCTGAAGACTATGAAGGTGCATCTGCTGAATCCGCTGAACCAGGAGATAGAGAAGCAGAAAATAAGGATCACCAGGTAATTGGAATAGATCCTGAAACAGTCTATGAAACAGTGCACTCAATCGATCTATCAATGGGTGAAGTGGAACTCTTGTCCCAGAGCGTCTCAAACTTACTGGATATTGAGGAACCCGTCAATGTTGAGTGGATTGCCTTATCATCAGCAACGGGGGCAGAAGTTCCAGACTCCGATGAAGAGGTGTTCATGCCGACAGAGGCTACTTGTGAAGCCACCTCAATAGATAGCCCTAGCAACAGTTCTCCAGAGCCAGCGCAACTTGAAACCGCCTTAAGCGAAAGCAGTGCTGTCACGCCTGATGAATTCGCACAGCACCAGTTTGTCCTGGATGAAGCTGCAATTTCTGGAGCAATACCTGCCTCAAAGCAGTTTGGCGTACCTGAAAGCGATGCGCTCAAAACCGCTGGGTCTGAGCGCATCGCACCTGAAAGTGATGTACCTGAAAGTGATGTACCTGAAAGTGATGTACCTGAAAGTGATGTACCTGAAAGTTTAGCGGCGGCTGTTCAGGCGATCGCCCAAATCTTTGATCGCCTTCCTACAATACAGTCTTCTGAAGATGAAGCCAGCAGACAGGTGCCACCCCAACCTGCTCAGCACAACTCAGCACAGCACAACTCACGGCAAACTCAGTCAAGTCAAATTCAGACCCATCAAAGTAGCGCGATCGCCCCTAAACAGTCTGCTGACCTGCAACAGGCGATCGGCAACAACATCAGCCGCACTCAGCCACAATCTCGCCTTCAGCAAGGGGAAGCCGTCATCACGCCAAATCTCACAGTTCGAGTCACCTCAGAACGACTTGAACGCATGAACAATTTAGTGGGTGAACTGGCAATCAATCGGGACGGTTTATCGCTGCAAAACGAACAGCTTCGGAATGCCCTCAAAGAACTGCTCAACCGTTTTGCTAAATTTCGAGACACAGTGGGTCATTTGCGGGAACTGTCTGACCAGATGTTAGTCGAGCCAGAACGCCACAACTCTCAGCGGACAATCGTTTCAGCAGATCAGACGGACACCCCCGTAGCGGTAAGGTTTCCATCTCGTAGCTTTAACGCTGCTTTCCCAGATATGTCTGTTATGTCTGCCCTGGCTGAGTTTGACCCGCTGGAAATGGATAGCTATGGTGCCTTGCATACCCAGATCCAGGAAATTTTGGAGGATATCGCCCAGCTTGAGGAAACCGTAGATGATGTGACTTTGTTCGCTGGGCAGTCCAATCAAATTTTGGATCAGCAGCGAAATATGTTAACTCAGCTTCGAGATGAGTTGATCTGGGCGCGGATGTTTCCGCTGGGGGAGGTGATCAATCGCTTTCCCCGCATGATTCGCGACCTGTCGATTACTTATCACAAACCCGTTGCGTTGAAGCTATCGGGGGCGGGTGTGCTGGTTGATAAAGCGATTTTAGAGAAACTGTTTGATCCGCTGCTGCATTTACTTCGCAATGCCTTTGATCATGGCATTGAGCCTGCAAACGTGAGACGGCAGCGAGGCAAACCCGAACAGGGGCAGATTGAAATTCGGGCCTATCACAAAGGCAATCAAACCATTATTCAGGTCAGAGATGATGGTCAGGGCTTAGATCTGAACCGGATTCGCAGTCGGGCGATCGCCCTCGGTTGGCTAACTCTAGAACAGGCTGCAACGGTAAACCCGGCCCAACTGTATGGACTCATCTTTGAACCAGGCTTCTCTACGGCTCGACGAGTAACGGAGCTATCGGGGCGGGGCGTGGGGCTGGATGTGGTGCGATCGCAACTGCGGTCGATTAAAGGGACTGTCAACGTCGTCTCTGCACCGGGTCGAGGCACCATTTTTACCCTACAGTTGCCTCTCACCTTAACCATTGCCAAACTGGTAATCTGTCTAGTTGACTCCACCGCTGTCGCTTTGCCCGCCGATAGCATCGAAGAAATTTTAACTCCCCAATCGGGTCAGGTGCAGCAGTCGGGCACTCAGCGCTACCTCAACTGGCGAGAGCAAATCATTCCCACTTACCGCCTGGCTGACTTGCTTAGCTACAGTTGCCCGCTGCCCGAAAACCCGCCCAGCAAGGTACTTTCCACCATTTCACTACCCAAAGATTGGGCACTGCCGATGCTGGTATTACGTCAAGAGCAGCAAATTTTTGCCCTGGAAGTCGATCGCCTGGTGACAGAGCAAGAACTGGTGATCAAGCCTTTTGGTCTGGCGATCGCCCCTCCCAGCTATGCTTACGGCTGCACCATTTTAGGGGATGGCAGCCTGGTTCCTGTGATTGATGGGGCTGCGCTTTTGGCACTGAGCATGAGTCAACCCGCAGAGGTTTCCGTTCCTCCAATGGTGACAGCCTATGAATCCATGCCTGCCATTCAATCTCAGACCACTAGCGCCAAAAAATCATCCGCCATTAAAACAGCACAAGCTCCAACGGTGTTGATCATCGATGACTCTGCAACGCTGCGGCGAACGGCTGCACTTTCTCTGGAACGGGCAGGTTTTCGAGTCTTGCAGTCCAGGGATGGACGAGAGGCGATCGACCAGTTGCGGCACGCGACTGTGCAAGTCATCGTTTGTGATATTGAAATGCCTAACATGAATGGCTTTGAATTCCTCAGCCAGCGCCGCAAAGATGAAAAACTAGCAGCCATTCCCACCGTAATGCTTACCTCTCGCGGTAATGAAAAACATCGCTGGCTTGCTACTCGGCTAGGAGCCAGCGCCTATTTCACAAAACCATATCTGGAGCAAGAATTTATCACAACTCTAAAAAACATAGCCGATCCATCAAACAAAGCTCTGCCTGCGATCGCCCAGTAAATTAACTCCAAGCTTCATCCCCTCACGGAACAAGTTACAGAAGGGACTTAAGCTCTGAGAACAACTAGCACCTAATCATCTTCTATCTATCAATTATGAATTCTTACCCTACCCCTACCCGTTTTGATCTCGCCCAATCCAAAGCCCTACAGACTGAATCCAAGCTACAACTGGTCGTCTTTCGGATAGGTAATCTCAAGCTAGCCTTGCGAATTGAAGTAGTTTACAAAGTTGTTCCGTTTAGATCGGTTCACGGCAGCGGCTTAAACTCAGTTGGAATCGCCCACGTCGATCACTTTGAAGTGACTGTGATTGATTTGCATCAGCGTTTGTTTAAGTCCAGCCCCAAGTCCAGCCCCGTTGAAGAAGCCGTTGCCCGTCTCATTGTTGCGATTAGCTCCAGCGGAGAACTGTACGGACTTCCCACTGCTGAAACCCCAACCCTGTTAGAAATACCGCTTTCAAGGATTCGGGTATTGCCAGAATCCTATCGTCGGTCGGATACGCTCGACATCGCCAGTCATGTTGCAGTTGTGCCTCAGTCAGGCTCCACCCTCACCATTTTTTTGATAGATGGCGATCGCTCCTTCCTTACTCCCCAGACCGGACATTGCCTACTTCACAGGACTGATCAAGGCGAACTATAGCGTCCTGAGCCGATTGGCAAAATAGGATGACGTGATAATGAGTCCGGCTCCTACCCATTGAATCAAGCTGGGTTGCTCACCGATCATTAAAATTGCGCTCGTCACCCCAAACACAGGAATCAGCGCCACATAGAAGGCGGCATGGCTGACTGGCAAGTTTTGCAGTGCAGTCAGGTAAAGCAAAAATGCTAAGGCGTACTGCATAATGCCTGACCCGACTGCAAGCAACCAAAACGGAAGTGAGATATTCGCTGTACTCACTTCATAGTTAGAATTCAGCATTGACAAGGCACCAAAGCACAGCACCGTTACAACTAAACCAACAAACTGCTGCGACGCAGTAAGCCGAAGCGGATCTGAGGTGGCAATCTGCTGCTTACTCAGAAGTACATAAAACACAGCGAAGAGAGTGCCCAGTAGCACCAGCAAATCACCGCTAAGGGATGTATGGTTTGCACCCTGAGCATCCCTTAAAATCAGCAGGAATACTCCTATAAAACTGATTCCAGCCAGCAATAGCTTGACTCGCGTGAGTTTTTCACCTAAAAAGACTGCGGCAAACAAAATCGTCAGAATCACTTCAGAGGAGCCAATCAGTGTTGCTTTACTGGCAGTCGTCATTTCTACCCCAAACGTGCCGACCATGTAGGCTAGAGCAGGTTCAAAAATGCCTGCAAAGCCCTGTTTAAGATTGCTCCAGGAGAAGGGCAGTTGGCGGTGCTGGTAGTAACAGGCGATCGCCAAGAAGCTAACACTAGCCAGCAATTGAATCATTAATAGAGTAGTGGGTTTAATTTCCGACAGGGCAATCTTCGTTAGCGTCAATCCCACGCCCCAGCAAAAAGCGTAACTCAAAGCAATGATGACTGGATTCATGGGTTTACCATCTGGCAGTATTGTTGTTCAACGGGGCAGCGATCGCCCGGACACACCTCCTCCTCACACAGCCGACAAATTTCAAAGGCGCGTAACTCACTCGTCGTCATCGCAGTCAGCATCTTCTCCAAAAGCTGGGTTAGCTGAGTTTGTTCATTGTCTGTCAGCGAACTAACCATTCCTTGTAGCTGCTGCCTCCGTTTAGCCAAAATTGTCCTGCGTCGTTCTTGCCCTGCATCCGTGAGAAACAGCGCCAGCGTTCGACCATCTGCACCCGCCCTGCGTTCTACAAGTCCCTGTGCTTCTAATCGATCAACTAAGCGAACGGTTCCAGGATGAGAAAGATTGAGAATTTTCCGTAGCGCATTGATCGAAAGCCCCGGTTCTACGCCCAATGTCACCAGTGCAGCAGGAGCCTCACCCCCTTGTTCGGCGATCGCCTCAACCGCAGCACTCAATCCATCAGCAACCGTCAAAGCCAGCGCACCCAAAAGATTCAAAGTTCGCTCCTGCTCCATAACGCAAGTCCACTAAATATGTATGCATTATGCATATTTATTCGATAAATGTAAAGAAGAAACATTTCAAGCAGGGGCAAATAACCATTTGCCCCTAAAGACTTTACGGAACTCACTGCTTAACCCACTTCCTGAACTGATCGCCTTCATTCAAAGTGTCCAAGCTGGAAGCTTTAGCGCAGCAACACAGGCATTTCAAACAATGCCTTCAGTCCTAAACAAAGGAGTAGCGAAGTTATACTGAGATCCTGCGCCAGTGGCAGGAGGCATTGCACTAGAGCCTTGAGATTCAATCTCGGCTCAAAGCTAAAACTCCGTTAAAACAAGTTGAACCGAGCTTCTAGGGGGCATTTGAATTAGGTTCAACCGACTTACAGCGATTTCCAGTAGGGTAGGCACTACCCACATTTTTTGAAAGCCCTCACTGTGGAGCTTTGTGGGCAATGCCCACCTACAATCTGTGGCTTATTCATGTAAAGACGGCTGTAAGCGATTAGCCTGAAATTGGTTCTTAGGTGGGGCATTGGATAACAGACCAATCTGGTGCAAGATCTCAGTAAATCAACTTAAGACTCAATGCACTAAATACCAGAAGTGTTGAATCTAGACACAAAACTTTACATCAGACTATACAAGCGTCTCTGGCAGCAGATCATAGCTCCAGTGAACAATTGAGCATCGCCGACTCAATTCTAATTGCAGATAGCGAAATT
>JAAUQZ010000285.1 GCA_012033355.1 Leptolyngbyaceae cyanobacterium RM1_406_9
GGGGGAAACGGACACCGGGGTTGGAGTAAACCGCGTTGGCAAGCTGCGGTTGCAGGGGTCCCAGGTAGGTAAAGAGGGGGCGATCGCCCCCATTCACCCCAACAATAAAATTCTGATAGAGATTGCGTGGGTTAAACAGATAAAACTGGTTAATCGTCTCACGGGTAATTGTGGTTTCCAAAGAAGCGCGAGAGTAGCAATCTGTCACCTGACCGATCGCCCGCAAATGAACGGGTTTGCCTGCGATCAGATCAGCGATGACGTGACCGCCGCCGCGATCGCGCACTGTACTCCGGGGGCGATCGCGCTCATCTGCCTCAACCAACTCGCCCATGCTGGAATATTCCGTCATCTGGGTTGCACCCAGATACAGATCAACCGCGCCAAAGCCAGAGTAAGCCAGCACGCCATCTAGCCAGCACTGACGAATCTTAATCGGCGGGTCGGTATGTCCCAGGTTGAGTACCGCACCGGACGACTCCATCGGCTCAAATGTGCCCGTCGTTACCACATCTACTTCTTTCGCTGCCTGAGTTACGCCGACCTCTTTGACTCGTGCTTTGAGTTCTTCCACCGTCCAAACGACCGCCTGCTGCTGCTTAATTTTGTGATTGATTTCATCAACGGTACGCATGAGTAAAGCGGCTTATTCCTTGAGGCAGTTGTAAATGTGGGATCAACAGTGGAAACTCGTTGCAATAGCTTTACCACAATTCTGCAAAGCAGTGCAGCGTCAAAGCATGGCAAAACCAAACGGGGTTGGGCGAAAATCAAACAAGATCGAGAGAAAGCGGCGGGACGAGACTAGGAGAGAGGGACACCCCAAGACCCCCCGGCTACTCCTGCGGGTTTTGAGCTTTTTGGCGATCGCCCTCTGTATTGGCGTGATCGCAGGTTTCCTCATCAGCTTTATCGTCGAAGCTTTTTCAATTAGTTTAGGGCAAGGGATTCAGAGTTTGTGTGCGGGTGCGCTGCCGCTGATCGTGATTTCCTACATTACCTACTTCACGCCGCTGTTGCAGCCTCCTCGCATCATTCCCACCTTCAATATCTACTTTGTGTTTGCCCTGTGGACGCTGATATTGTTCATCGTGTCAGCCCTGTGGCGCAATTCGGGGAACGACATCCCAATTGCGGAAATGCTGTTTTCGTTTACGCTTAGTATTATTTTGGCGATTTCTAATCGAATCTCATTTGAGGCATTTTTGGCTTGTGCCTACGGTGTTCTCACTGGTTTTTTACTGTACGTTGCCTTTTCAAGCTGGTAAAGCCAGTTGCAATTAGTTAACTGCAATGCCGCGCTTGGCTTGGCGATCGCGGATTCGCTCTAAATCACCACGAGGAATTGAATCAATCAGTTGACGGGTATAGCTTTGCTGTGGCGATTGGTAAATCTGGTCGGCAGGGCCGATTTCTTCGATTTTGCCCCGGTTCATCACCATGATGCGATCGCTCATAAACTTCACCACACCCAAATCATGGGAAATGAAAATGTAGGTGAGTCCAAACTCCTGCTGCAAATCCTTCAGCAGGTTAAGCACCTGTGCCTGCACCGATACATCCAGCGCTGACACCGACTCATCGCAGATGATGAACTTTGGATTGAGCGCTAGGGCACGGGCGATGCAGACCCGCTGTCGCTGCCCCCCAGAAAACTCATGGGGGTAGCGATCGATGCAGTGAGGGTCTAGCCCTACCCTCGCTAACAAGTCGGCAACTCGCTCTCGCTGATGGCGACGATTTGCCCCAATCGAGTGAATCTCGAGCGGCTCCATTATCGCCTCGCCAATTGAAATACGCGGGTCAAGCGAACTAAACGGATCTTGGAAAATAATCTGCATATCCCGACGGATTTGCCGCAGTTGCTTAGCGCCCAGCTTCAACACATCCTGCCCTTCAAACAAGACCTGACCGCCCATTGGCTTTACCAGGCGTAGCAATGTTCGTGCCAGCGTCGTTTTGCCGCAGCCCGACTCGCCGACCAGTCCCAGCGTTTCCCCCGGATAAATGTCAAAAGAAACACCATTCACCGCCATCATGTAGCGCTGAGTCTGCCCAAACATGCCGCGCAGCGGAAACCCAACTTGCAGATTTTGTACCGAGATGAGAGGAGACTGCCGCTGCAATTCACTGATTCGCTGGTTGGCATCTGCCTCACTCACTTCAACATCCATTCGCAATGCCTGGTTCACATCCAGCGCCTTCTCACGAATGATTGGCTCACCCGCTGGCGTGGTCGTGACTTCCATGAAATCTGAAATGGTAGGCAGATAGCGCAAACGGCGATTGGGCTGCGGACGGCAGGTGAGCAACCCCTTAGTGTAAGGGTGCTGAGGGTTAGAGTAAATCTGCCAAACCGAGCCGCATTCCACAATCTTGCCCTGATACATGACCGCAACCGTATCAGCAATTTCGGCAATGATGCTGAGGTCGTGAGTGATGAAAATCATCGACATCCCCCGGCGATCGCGCAACTCTCGCAGCAGATCCAAAATGGTTGCCTGCACCGTCACATCCAGCGCGGTAGTCGGCTCATCCGCAATCAGCAGCGAAGGATTACAGGAAATTGCCATCGCAATCATCACCCGCTGAATCTGCCCACCCGACAGCTCATGGGGATAGCGCTCTAGAATTGCGTGCTTCTGCCGATTCACCTCCTGCAAAATTTCCCGTTCTGAAGGCTCAGCCGCCGCCACTGAAGGTCGCCCTGCCCCCGCTGGCACCGCGACCTTCTTCTGCCATTCCTCCAGGCAGCGCTGCTTTAGCTCCTCGTCGCTGGGCAGCAGCTTGACCTCTTGCAGCAAATTAACTGCTCTGCGCCGCGCCTCTGGCACCGGAATATCTTGATGCTGGCGAATCGCCTCAATCAACTGAAAGCCACAGGTAAAAACTGGATTGAGCGAACTCAGCGGCTCCTGAAAAATCATCGACACCGCCCCGCCGCGATATCGCTGCATCTGCTCTGGAGCTAACGCCAGCAGATTTACAGGCTCCGCATCCTCTTCCAAGCCGCGAAACCAGATTTCGCCCCCCGCTACCCGTCCCGGCGGACAGGGAATCAACCCCATCACCGCTAAAGACGTGACTGACTTGCCCGACCCTGACTCGCCGACAATTCCCAGGGTTTGACCGCGCTGCACTGTAAATGAGATGCCATCAACCGCTCTAACCAGGCGATCTTCTGCACGAAACTGCACCTGGAGATTGCGAACGTCAAGAATAGTGTCACTCATGGGAATCAAACAAAAGTCAGCACACGAAATTTAGATGGATCTTAACAGTGTCAAACGATTTGTGTTGTTAATTTAGGTATGTTTTATCGAAAGGGATAGCAGGCAACAAGGAGTAGGTAGGAAATAGTAGGTAGGAGATTTTGCCATTACTCTACCCGCCCTCATCCCTCATCCCTCACCCCTCATTCCTTTAGTCATACACTCTTCCATCTGGCAAAGTCGCTCCCCGCAAATCTGCCCCTATCAAATTAGCGCTGCTCAATTCGGCTCTGGTCAGATTGGCGTGGGTCAAATCGGCGTTAGTCAAATTGGCTCTAGCAAAGTAGACATCCACTAACTCTGCATCCCGTAAATTGGCTCCCTGGAGATTAGCCCGACTTAAATCAGCCCGACTCAACCGAACTGCAACCAGAATCGCCTGTCTCAAGTCGGCTTTGATCAGCCTAATGTCAGGCATTACCGCTCCCTGAAAATTTGCGCCCGTCAGATCCGCCTCAGTTGCGTCGGCTCGTTCTAGCTTGGCGTTTGTCAGGTTGGCCCGTCGCAAGTTTGTTCCAATTAGCTTGGCTTCTGTCAAAAATGCGCCTTTCAAGCTGGCTTCATCCAGGTCAGCTTCGCTTAGATCTGCCCCTCGCAGCGTTGCCTCGCTCAAGTTTGCGCCCCGCAGATCCACTTTGGCCAAGTCTGCTCCCGTCAGGTTTGCGCCCCGCAGGTCTGCTTTTCTCAAGTTTGCGCCTCGCAGGTTAGTACTGTAGCGACGATTTTCTTCGCGCATATTGGCACCGCGTAAGCAGGCTCCGGTGAGATTTGCGCCACTCAGATTGGTGTTGCGTAAGTCGGCATCGATTAAATTGGCATCTAGCAAGTTTGCCAGAGTTAGATCGGCACTCCGCAAATCAGCATTTTGCAGCATTGCCCCGTGTAGGTCTGCGTCTCGCAGTTTGGCCCCGATCAGGTCTGCCTGACTCAGGTTTGCCCCGCTCAGTTTGCTGCTGAGCAAGTTTGCCTTGCTCAAAGTGGCCCGATTTAGGTAAGAAAAGACTAAGATTGCGCTGTGCAGATCGGCTCGGCTCAAGTCTACGCCGATCAGGTCTGAACCAGATAAGTCTGCTCCGGCCAAGTTTACGCCAGTGAACTTTGTTTCGCCGCTTGCATATCGATTCAGCAGTTCGCTTGCATCCATGTCCGCAGGGTCTTGAAACAACTGATTCAGTTCTAATCGGTGAACAGGTCTTCAACAGCGGTTAGGAATGCTTCGTAGGCTTGCTGATGTCGGCGCTGGCGATCGCCATCGTCAGGCGTGTTGGAATTAGCTGAAGAAGGCGGCTCAGGCTGGGAAAGGGTTGGAGGAGATGAGATGCCTGTGGTTATAGAGGAGGTGTGGGGCGATCGCTCAACCACCTGGGTCATCACAGGAGTATTTTGCTGCAACCCTGCGGCATAAAAAGGTTTAGCAGCCCTGAGAATCGCACTAGCCGTCTGACTGTACTGCTCAGACTCCGCCAAACTTTTAGCCGTATTTTCTAGCTTAGTCTGGAGGTCTTCCAGGCTGCGATGATTGAAGCACAGGTCACGCAAGAGATCATCCAGGGTTTGTAGCTTAAAGGCAGTCCAGCTTTCATCATCCTGGTCAAACTGATCGTAAAGGGTGGAAAAGATTAGAATCTTTGCCCTCAGCGGATTTGCGTGTTTCATTAGCTCTAGGCGCAGATCAAACCAGTTAAAGGAGCGTCTAAGCTGTTCAAGCACCTGCGGGTCAGAGCCATTAAACTTGGGTGCAGTGGTGAGCTTAGAAGGAAAAGTAGGAAGCTGCGGCAAATCGGTAACTTGAATTGGCTCTGGCTCGTCTACTTCGTCGGGCAAAAAATCGTTGTAAAGCGACCCAAAGGTGGTGACAATCCTATTGGCGATCGGAGTGTATTTTGACCTGTGGTTGAGCGTTTTAACGATGCTGTAAAGGACGTTTTTTAGCTCTTCTAGAGTGGGTGCCAGTTCGTGAATGTGTTGAACCAGATTGAGGAAATCAATGTTATCCAGAATAGCCGGGTTGTTTTCCCAGTGGTTGCCGCTGGCGCAAAACAGCAGCTTTTTGATGCCTAGCTGTTCGCGATCGCGGGCTAGCTCTCTCGCAATTTTGCGGTAGTGGCTTTGAAGCGACACCTCCTGCGGCAGCGACTCATAGTCAGGGTAAGTCTTCTTCAACACATTTGTAATCGCGTTAGCAACGAGGGCATATTCTGCTTGTTTATTTAGAGTCTTAACGACTCCGTTCAGGTATAGCTTAAGCTGCTCTAGCGTTGGGGCTGTCTCCAGCAAATCTTGCACTAAATTTCGCAGATCAAATTCATCTAGGCGGGCTTGATTGCTCTCCCAAATGTCTGTACAGGCATAGACAAGCAGCTTCTTGATTCGCGTCAGATTTTGCTCCTGCGCCAATTCCTGTATGACTTCATTAAGGGAGGATGGGGACACCATTGTTTCCTCTTAGAAAAAATGCACCAATAGGACTTACTTGATCACTTTTTCCAACACCAGACCGATTGTATCGGGAACTTTCAGTAAAGTGCCAAGACCAGTCTGCGGTAAATTGCGCCACATTCGGCTTAAAAACACTTTCTTTACACCATCTTTAAACAAATCAGCCCCAGATATTACTGAACCTGAGGATGAATTTGGGTGTAAAAGGGGCTAAAAACATTGCTTCTACACCTAGATTTAGGCTTAGAAGTAGGCAAGTGCTGGGTAAAGACGGCGTGAAGACAACACTCGCCTAGTTCTGCCAATTTAATTTGAGCTTGAGTAAAATAAATTTCTTGTTGAGGATAGTCTCTACAAAGAATGAATTATTCGATATCGAGTCGCGTACCCGTGACGTGAATAGCGCAAATGCTTCACTCGCTCTATTGAGCAATTCCCTCAACCTTTGGTTTACCCATTTGCAGAGACGCTGCAATTCCTAAAATCGGCAGGAGGGTTTACCCAATCGGATTGTTTACCCCATCATTTAGCTAATTGCGATCGCACCCGTGACCGTTACGCACCCCGTCACAACCGTATAACGTATTATAAGCTTCATTTTTAGCTGTTTGGTAACTGTTTTGTAGTGCTAATCATTTCGGTTGAAATAGAAGCGGTGGGGCACAGTCTTGTCTCTTTTGCCCTAATCTGTATGAGTACAGCGGTAGCCATATTGATTAGGGCACTTTGATAAAGTAGCTCCGCCGCTCCATCAAAGTGCCCATGTCCTAACCTAGCCGACTACAGCTACACAGCTATATTTTTGGTGAAGTAGGATGATGGCGGAAGGTAGGGTTGTCAGGGAGGAAAAATTACGCATCGTAGAAGGTTAAGGAAGATCTCCAGCTATTCCAACGGTCGCCTTCTGGTTATGGCGATCGCCCTGCTGACGTTTCTGGCGTATGGCGTACTGACAGTCAGTTTCGTGACTCAGCAATTTATGGCTTCTACGTCTCAACTGTTGACCGATCCGTTTTTGCAACTGCCGACCGAAAATTCGGTGCGGGTGGTCTGGTTTACGGAGTTTGAGGGCGATCGCCATCGGGTTGAGTACGGGGGAGAATCTTGAGCAAACGGCGATCGCCACGACTATCCAACTCAG
>JAAUQZ010000286.1 GCA_012033355.1 Leptolyngbyaceae cyanobacterium RM1_406_9
TTCAATCCAGCGTTATACTCAGACCAGTTGCGGATGCGGTATTGAGGTTTCATGGCGTGGTTTTGGTGTGGTAATTGAAACTTACCATCTCTCTACCCTTCGCAATCTCTCTTCATGCAACAACGCCACTCGTATATGAAATTTGCATTACCCATTGAGGGTACTTTTGGACAAGCTGCGATCGCCTCACTGCTGAAAAATACGGACAGCGAATTGCCCAAGCCGTTTTGCGCTGGAGCCGCCAACCCGTAGCGGCGTGACGCGGTGGGAAATTGCTATATCTAGAGATATAACTTACTTTTTGGTGCCATGAAGCTCAAGCGACTCGGACACGTAGCCATTTGTGTCAAAGATCTCGACCAGGCGGCTCAGTTTTACCAAAACTTAGGAATGGATCTGGTTTGGAAAGATCCGGACTGGGCCTACCTCAAAGCAGGCGATGATGGTCTAGCCTTGCTTAGCCCCAGCTATAGTCAGGCTGGTCCTCACTTTGGGTTTGTTTTTAGCGATCGCTCTGAAGTCAGCGCCGCCTACGATCGCCTCAAAACAGAAGGGGTTTACCTCACTCCAATTCATGAACATCGCGATGGCACTGCCTCTTTTTATGGCAAAGACCCGGACGGTAACTGGTTTGAGTACCTTTATGAACCTATGCCTGTCGCCAGTGCAAGCTGAATGGCACTGAAATAAGTAAAAAACGAGCGGTCAGATCCGCGACTTTTTCAAAAAGTCGCAGATCTGACCCCTTAAGTTGGTGCCATTGGGACTAAACCCCTCTGATTGGAATCGCCCTGAAATAGGTTAAGTCAATCCTGGCTCTGGTTGCACCGCTTTAGTACTTTGGGTGGGCAGACCCGCTCCAAGCACCGAAGCGCCAGGACTAGGGCCGGTTTGCCGCGTAGCAGGGTCGAAGATGATGCTGTACGAGCATTCAGGGGAAAGTCGCTGCATTCGCTTGAGATGATCTTCAGCGTTGTTGCGACGACGGAAACGGGCAACCACAAGCTGCTCCGATAGGGCAGCAGACGGAAGATCAGCCCCAGCAGCATGGCGAACAATGCACCAGGGATGAAGTTGCTCTCTATATGTCATAAGCCCCTCCCAATGACAAATGCATGGAAGGGGCTAATGGGAGTTTGACCTGCGATCGCATTGAGGCGACAACAGAGACTCGACAAAATCGGTGGCGGTGCTGATATCATAGTGACTTACCTCCAACTCCGGTTGGTGTGTGTGCGATCGCCCTTCAGTTTTCCAGGCAGGAGGGCGATTGATAGTCTTTACAAGTCCATTAAGGCTCACTAGCCGCCATTTGTCGATAAATGGCAGACATTGCAATGCAACTTTGCTTTTGTTCAGCAGACTGCTAAGCAAGAAATTAGGCTGTTGAGCAATGGCTTGGCTGATATTATTTGTCGCAGCCTTTGCTGTTTCCTCCGGACTGACCGCACCTTACGTAACAGATTCAGCTTATGGTGCTGTGGGGCAAGCCTCACTTCGTCAAGCCATGTTCTAAGGCGTAGCGCACCAACTCCGTGCGGCTATTGGTGCCCGTTTTACTAAATAATCGACTGACATATTTTTCTACATTGCGAACGCTGGTTTCCAAACGGCGGGCAATTTCTTTATTCATCAGTCCCTCTGCCACCAGTTCTAGAACACTTTGTTCGCGTGGGGTAAAGTCCAGCCGCACAGGAGCAGGCGTTTGGGCGATCGCCCGCGTTGAGTTAACAACGCCCGAATTTCAGCAATCTGTCGCGCCATGTCTGCGATATCAGGAGCATCGCCATCCCCCGCCGCCCGATTTGCAGCGGCTCGACGCTCCAGTAGATTGCTCACAATTGCCACTAACTCATCCGGGTCAAAGGGTTTAGACAGATAGGCATCACAGCCCGCCTGGTATCCTTGAATCCGGTCAGATGTCATCCCTCTGGCGGTGAGAAATACCACAGGGAGCGCCTGAAACCGCTCGTCTTCTCGCATTTGCTTTAAGAACTGATAGCCATCGACCTGAGGCATCATGATATCGGAGATTACCAGGTCAGGCGATGTTTGCTGAAGCAACTCCCAACCGTCACGGGCATTGCTGGCAACCTCTACCGTAAAACCGCTGTCTTCCAGATAAGCCTGCACTGCTTCCCGCAATCCTGGTTCATCATCAACCAGCAGTAACCGTCCTTCCATGCTTTTCCCTCATCTTCAGCTTTGCACATCGTCTTCAGCTTTGCACATCCACGTCAAAGTATATCTGCGTCAAGAGGTTAGCTAGTCGATCAGCCTAACATCTAACCAAACTGGGCTTAGTCAACGCATTGACAATGCGATCGCTAGCCATTCTTGCCCCTGCTAGGTTGCAGGCGGTAGGGCCAACCTGGAGTGCTGCCAGACCGCCCATTAAAAATAGGTTGCAGCCCTGCCAGCGCAGATGGTCGTCCAGTACGGGCAAACCGTTGACGATGCCTGTAGGAAATTCTTTTAAAACATCGGCTAGAAGCGGATTTTGGGTTGCGTCTAGTTTTGTTCCAGTGGCTAGCCAGATGCGATCGCACTCTAAAGTAGCACCATCCTGACAGCGAACTTGCCAGCGATCGCCTCGCCATTCTGCCTTGACCACCTGACAGCGCTGATGTAGGTTTACCTGACCCGTTTGCTGTAGCTGGCGCAGGCGAGCCATCATTTCTGGGGTGATAGAGCCGCCATTACGAGCTTGTTGAATCATCTCCCAGCGGGCTTCCCAGTCGCGCTCTGCAACAAACTTTTGGAAATGACTGGAGTTTAGCCAGTCCGGATCAATGTCAAACCACTTTTCCATCAGGCGACGACGGGACAGCAATAGCACCTGGGCACCCCGCGCTACGGCTCCTACTGCCAGATGTCCGCTGGTTAACCCGCCTCCCACAATCAAAACTCGCTCACCTCGCAGGCGCAACCAGCGCAAATCCACTTCGTTGGAATGGCAAAGCCTGTGTTGGGGGTAGGGGGTCGCAATTTTGTTTACCCAGGTCGGAAAGTTGAGCATTCCGCCACCCATCGCCAGCACGACTCGCTGAGCAGTGATCGATTTGCCGCCAGACAAGCCAATCCTGAGGCAGGAGCGATCTTGCTTTAGGGGCGTGATTCGCCTGACCAGAGCGCGGTGAACTTGCTGCTGTAGCTGCCAGCGGTAAACGAGGGTTTGGCAAAAGTCTTGAAAAAGTCTGGCTCCTGGCAAATCGTGTGGCGAAAATAACTCACTGGTTCGATGTTTGGCAAACTGGTGCAGAGCTTGAGGATTTGGATCGGGCTGGTGGGCAGCGGGCGATCGCAAATGCGAAATTTCCAACATTGAGAACAAGCGCTGCCACTGATGCATCCAAAATCCGCTGGGATCAAGCACCACCATCTTTTCCTGCATTTGCGATCGCTTTTGCAGCAGATGGGCCGCTAGGGTTAGCGCCTGAGGGCCAGCCCCAATGATGGCAATATCAGTCTGAGTGGGTAGATGCATGGCAAAGACCTCCAAAAACGGAAGCGGGAAATATCATGATAATGATTGTCTTTATTGGGCGAACCGAAATAAGCAAATTTTATGCTTTGTCAAATCGGGAATTCTGTCTACAAATCAAACTTTTTGCGGCTAATCTGCTGTTATTTATGCATGAGAGCTTTTTATGAATGCGATCGCCCCTTCCCTCAACCCCACTAACCCTGCTAGCATCGGCGGCACCCCTCACGAGTTTGTGTGGCACTGGAACCAGCAGGCGCACACCATTGTTTACGAAACGTTAGGAGTTTATGAAACAGTTTACGAAACCTCAAAGCCAAGAACGCCCGTTTTGCTGCTGCCTGCCTTTAGCACCGTGTCTACTCGCTCTGAAATGCGCGAAATTGCAGAGCAGCTAGCTCCTCAGTTTCAAGTTTGGGCAATGGATTGGCTCGGTTTTGGAGAATCTGACCGACCGCCGCTAGACTATTGCCCAGCAGTTTACTACCAGCTTTTGCATGATTTTGTTCGCAGTCAATTTGACGCGCCAGTGGCAGTGATTGCTGCGGGACACGCCGCTGGATATGTGATGCAGTTGGCTTCGGTGCAGCCTACCGTTTGGTCAAAGATTGTGCTGGTCGCTCCCACTTGGCGCGGGCCGCTGCCGACAATGGGGGCAACCCAGCAGATTGCAGGAGCCGTGCGACAAACGGTGCGATCGCCCCTATTAGGGCAAACCCTTTACAAACTCAACACCGTACCCGCTTTTCTCAGCCTAATGTATCGCCGTCATGTCTACACCGATGCTGAAAAACTCACGCCCCAATTCATTCAGCAAAAATATCAGATTACCCAGCGCCCCGGTGCCCGCTTTGCGCCAGCCGCGTTTGTTACGGGTGCCCTTGACCCCGCCCAGAGTCGTGATGAATTTCTGCAAAATTTTGAATCCCTCTCAACGCCGCTCATGTTAGTGCTTAGTGGGCAAGCCCCCCAGGCTCAAGAGCAGAAATGGAGGCGATCGCCCAACTCCCCAACATCCAAACCCATCGACTTCCCGGTTCTCTTGGGCTGCACGAGGAGTATGCCGCAGAAGTAGCCGCGATCGCCCGCCCTTTTCTTGCCAGCTAGTAGATTGGAGAGCAGAGCGAAACCCAACAGAATTCGGATAAGCGTTGGGTTCTGCTTTGCTTCACCCAGGCTACTGTCTGTTATCAAAAATTTAAGCTGCCAATGACCCATCACCAAAATAATCAACCCAATTCAAAATCACTTAACGTTTGGGACTACAAACCCTGGTGGTGTCAGCCCTGGTCGATTGTGCTGACGGGTGTTACGCTAATCGGCGGTAGCTGGCTGCTGCTGCGCCTTTGGTGGCTAACGGTGCTGGTAGCTATTCCGGTGCTGACGTGGATGGTTTTCTTTGTGCTGATTTATCCCAAATTAATCGCTCAAAGTGGCGTACTTTTGGATGAGAAAGCATCAGAATAGAGGGCGATCGCCCCTATTCATGGGATTTCACCAGAGCGGCGTTGCCATTCTTACGCCAAAACGCTAAATAGCCAAACATCAGCCACGCCGCCAGAATTGCGCTTGTAATGAGCAGCATCGGCACCATGCCAAACTGGTTAATCAGCGTCGGCGCAGCACCCGTCACTAAACCACCGCCCACCAGCGGCTCAAAAAACAGTTGCTTATAGCCAAAGCTTTCATACGCGCCAGAGCGATTGTTGCTGTCAACCATTTGCAGCAATACCAACCCTGTCGCGGTAACTCCCATCGATTGCCCCAAATCAGCAATTCCCCGCTCAAACCAGTAGGTTGGAAAGATGCGCGGTGCAAGGTAGAGAAACATTAGAACGTTCCAGACGATGCCAGCCAGCGACAGCAGCAAAAATGGAATCAGATTTGACCCTAAAACGGTCAGCGAAATTGACGCTAATGCTGTAACGATGGTGACATCTAGGGCAACGCCAGCAATTCGATCCATCAGGCGTGGGCTAACCAGATAGCCCCGTCCCATTCTCTCCAGCCCAATTTGCACAAGAATGCCGCCGATTAAAGCCAGCGGAAATAGCGGCACATTAGACACGATTTCAATGCCTTCACCGTTCGCATTCCAGGTGACTGATTCAAGCAAGATGAGCGCTTGAAGAATCATCCAACCGATGGCGATCGCTAAACCGACATAGCCAAAGTGAAGCGTCAGCGGGTCAATCAGCAAATTTCGCTGACTGCCATCGGGTCTGTGCTGGTAATCTTCAGTAGAAAGTTGACCGGGCTGCAAGTCGCTGCTCATCTCCTGGGGAGCAGGAGAGACATTATCAGGCTGAATATGTCCTTTTTTTCTTGCCCAATCTGCTAGAGCCGTGCCCGCAATCACCGCCGTAACAATGCCCACTGTGGCAAGTCCCAGCGCCAGGTCGCCACCTTCTTCAAATCCCAAGTCGGTGAGGGTTTGAGACATTCCAGCGGCTGTTCCGTGTCCTCCTTCAAAAGCCATTTCGATCAGTGATGCTGAGATGGGGCTGAGGTTAAAAACAGGCACTAATATAGTCAGGGCAAGCAACAGCCCAATGACGTACTGCCCCCAGGCAAGGGTTTGTCCAAACACAACCTGGGGAGCGGCTTGCTGCCAAATGCTACGCGGACTGGGAATTGATTTTCCGAGAAAAATTGCGGCAAAAACTACGTTAATAAATACTCCAGGCGATTCAGACCAAATTGCTTGCATTGCCTCAGGGAAAAGCCCACTCGCCAGTAAAGTTTCTTCTCCTATTGCGGTTCGGGCGATCGCCCCCAAAGCGTCTGGCCCAAGCAGAAGAGCCAGTAGCCCTGCCACAATAGAACTGGGAATAAACAAACTTTGAAAAAGCCCAACTCGCTGTCGAATAAAACGACCGACCAGCATCAATAAACCCAAAACGACAAAAGCGTAGAAGACATCCTCAAAGTTATAGGTAACTTCCTCACCCGCCTCTTGAGCAATCGCTATGAATGCGCCAGGAATTAGCACTAGCGTTAGGGCAATTATTAAGTAGAGAAGGGGCGATCGCCTGCTGAAGAGATGCTTTCCAAAGATGCTTTCCACACTTCTAGAAAGTAACCGCCAAGCGGACAGGAAAAAGTTAAAAAAGAGGGATACAAGCTTAAACATATTATCAAGTTCCTTATTCCTATCGAACTCCTGATCAAATCTGAGAAACTTGCAAAACTGAAATAACTGGCTTGAGATGGAAAACACACGTAGATTAAACTGACCTAAAGATCCTGTAGCAATTGCTCCGATTTGAGTTTGAGTAGAATCAGCTCCAACGGGGTATATCCCAGTTTTGCAAGTTTGCCCTCATCCCCCAGCCCCTTCTCCCAAAAAGGGAGAAGGG
>JAAUQZ010000287.1 GCA_012033355.1 Leptolyngbyaceae cyanobacterium RM1_406_9
CAAAGGTTTGAGGGGATCTTTCAAGGTTGGGGGCTAACCCATCGCCAAGATGTGTATACACGGTAGCCCAGAGAGGGAGAGGGATTTAGGGTGAGGGCTGCAAAAGTGGGATGCACCCGACGCTGTTCTGATTGGTCAGGTTGTTCTAGAAAAATTGGATCTGTGGGTAGACTGCAAAAATCGGAAGCTGATCTCCAATCCTGCCAACCCAGACTATCCTGTTACTTATGTTCTCTAAAAGCACCTGAGCAAGCGTTTTTTTGCATGAATCCCTTGCCTTCTCCTCGTCCTAAACAGCTTTCTCTAGGTCCACTGGAAACCGAGATCCTGGAAATCCTTTGGGATTTGGGGTCTGCCACAGTGAAGGAGATTCACGATCGCATTCTCACAGATCCCGATCGCGAATTAGCCTATATGTCCGTTACAACGGTGCTGCGGCGATTGACTAAAAAGGGTTGGCTAGCCTGTGATAAGCAGAAACGGGCTTTTCGCTGGCGACCGCTGTTGACGCGGGAAGAAGCCAGAGCTTTGCAGGCACACCAGCAGCTTAAGCAGTTTTTGGCGATCGGCAATCCCGATGTCGTCGCAGCGTTTGCCGATGATTTGGATCAGGCTAGCCTGGAGCAGATTGAGGCGATCGCCCAGCGCCTTCAAGCAGTCCGCAAGCGAGAAAGGGAGGAGCCATAATGCATCTCAGCCTCATTTTGCTGACCCTCGGCTTAGCCGTTCTCATTCGATTGGTTTGGCGTAAGCAGGATTCTTGGACGAAGCGCTGGCAGGCTGCTTTAACCGCATTCCTGTTGCCTCCTCTGCTGTTGCTGATAACCAGTGTTGCGGTGCTGTGTATGGGCACTCAGGGGCAAATGCTGGGGCTACAGGTGGGATGGCTGGGCTATTCGCTGGCGCTAGGTTTTGTCGGGTTTGCCGGAGTTTCCTTGCTGTGGCTGGCTGGGCAGGGGTGGCGATCGCTCCAACAAGTCCACACCTATCCCACCCTCAATCTAGCGGGACAAACTGGTTATCTGCTTGATACTCCAACGCTCTTTGCGGCTCAAATTGGCTTCTGGCAATCTAAACTGCTTGTCAGCCGAGGCTTACTGCAAAACCTGACTCCCGCCCAACTGGATGTTGTTCTGACTCACGAGCAGGCCCATCACTACTACCGCGATACGTTCTGGTTCTTTGGGCTAGGCTGGCTGCGACATCTGACAACCTGGCTGCCCAACACAGAAGCACTGTGGCAGGAACTATTGCTGCTGAGAGAACTTCGTGCAGACCAATGGGCCGCCCAGCGGGTAGACCCTCTCTTGCTAGCCGAAGCGCTGCTGCTGGTAGTGAAAGCGCCTATGACCGATTCAAATACCTACTGCGTTGCCTTTGGTGCCGCCCTTCCGGCAAACCGATTGGAGGAGCGAATTGGGGCACTGTTGACCCCATCGATAGAGCCTGAGCAGTCCAAGATCTACCAGTGGGTCTGGCTATTTCTGTCGCTTTTGCCTCTTCTGACTCTAACCCTTCATGTTTAGTGCAGCGCTACGTGCATACCTTAGACCCCTTTTTATGTGCCCCCCCCGCTGCGCGAGGACTTCCACACAAAAACGTCTTAATCAACGCACGTAGCGCCAGATTAAACAATACCTATAGCAATTCTCAATTGCGTGTAGTACAGGTTGTTTTGTGAGAGCCGCGCTCCGCGCGGCTCTCACAAAACAACCGTTAGTTATCCAAGCGCGGAGCGCTATATCTACACGGTGACGAAATCGTTCTGGCGAATTAGATTAGCCCGAACGCCAAACAGCACGGCTAGCTGGTTATTGCCCAAGCTAATCACCGTGTTGCTACCTCGCTGCACGATTGACAGATCAGTAAAGGCTGTTCGGCTAGAAATACCCAACCGATCTTCACCGTCTACAAAGTCGCGGACCAGGGCGCGATTGGCAGTAGAGTTGCCCAGGACGAACGTATCTCTGCCTGCTCCGCCTAGCAGCAGATCGACCCCCGTGCCGCCGCTGAGGAAGTCGTTGCCTTCGCCACCATGCAGGTTATCGTTCCCTGCGCCACCCAGGAGGATGTCGTTGCCGCGATCGCCAAACATCTGATCGTTGCCGCTGTCACCAACTAGCGTATCGTCACCCTCTCCACCCAGCAGTCTATCGTTGCCTACGCCACCATTCAGGCGATCGTTGCCTGCAAGCCCGACCAGGCGATCGTTGCCGCCCAAACCGTTGATCAGATCGTCGCCCAAAGTGCCGATAATGCGGTCGTTGCTGTTGTTGCCAACGATGCGAAGGCTAACCACAGTATCCTGACGCGCACTCAGGTTTTGAATGCGAGAATCGCGTTCAGGAGCTACATCCACAGCCTGGAAGGGAGCGCCCAGACTATCCAAGTATTCAGCCAGTGCATCTTGTTCCGTTCCTGCGGCTACAAACGTAGCTGCACCATCTGGCAAGTCAACCGGGCCGTCTAGCCGACCATTGCGGTTTAGGTCTTCCTCGCTGTCCAGCATACCATTGTCATTTGCGTCTTCTTCTCCGGTCAGGTCAACTCGATTGGCAAAAGTTGGATTTGCGGCAACAAAGTCATCAAACGGATAGCCGTCTCCACCGTTTGCCAGGAAGTTGAGCGTTACAACTCGAATGGGGCGATTGGAATTACCAACGACGCGACCATCACGGGCAATCACATCTAAAACTCTGCCCGACTCGTCTTTGACTGCCAGAGAGCGGACGCGATTGCCCGCAGGCTGACTGGCATCAAAGCTAAAGGCTAAACCGCCAATCTGCGGAAACTGACCCGGTGTTGCTCCTGCTGCTGTGGCCGCTACACCATGTTCAACTACTTGCAAAAGCTGGGTTGCCGTTACTGTCACTAGGGTCAGCTCGTTGTTGAAGCTAAGGGCATTTTGGATGTCTAGCTGGGAAACATCACCTTCTTCTTTGTCTGCTACTGGGTTTGCGGGAGGAGGCAATCTGAGAAAGTCGTTTGGATTGGTCGCGCCAGGGGGTACTTCAATTACACCAATGTTGTTGCGAATGCCGCCGCCATTCTTGATGGAAACAGTAACGGTGCGGTCAGCCTGTTTGCCCACGAATAGGTTTGCGTCAGCGGTCAGGTTGCCCAGATTGGTCTCCTGGGTGCGAACGTCGCCGCGTGTGCCGTTCAGGAAAACCTCGGTGCTGCCAAAGATGTTGCCTTCCTGCTCGGCGATAACTTCTCTCAGCGCGTTGGTAATTTCTACAATGTCTGGGTCTGGGGTGCCTCCCACTGCCATAACACCTTGAGCATCAGTCGCATAAGCGCCACTCACATTAGGGTCAATGCTGTTTTCAATAATCAATCCTGTGGTTTCGTCAAAATCGACGACGAGACGACCCACATATTTGTAGTTACCATCAGTGTTGACGATGGCAATCGGGTTGCCCTCAGCATCGTCTAGCAGGATGGGATAGTTGCCTTCACGGGTATCGCCCGCACGGAGGCGATCGCCCGTGTCTGCCAGCAGCGTATTCGAGCCGCCCGCCATGATGATGTCTACACCGGTGAGCAAGGGGGCTAGCTGCTGCTCTAGTGCAATTTGCTGAAGGTGAGAGAGCAGAATTACCTTGTTAATGCCTGTAGCAGTGAGAGCATCAACGGAAGTTTGAATTTCCGCCGCTAATGCGTTGAGGTCGTTGGGGTTGGCGGGCAGCACCGTTACGCCACCCGGAGAAGAAATGGTAGTAATCGTAGGAGTCGTTGCCCCGACTACCCCAATTCTTTCTCCATTAACCGTAATAACTGTGCTTTGAGCAATTTTGTTAGGAATGGTGCTGGCTTCTTGCCCATCGGCGGTGACTAAACCTGCCAGGTTTGGGTCGGTGCTAAAGTCGAGGTTAGAGCTAAGGTAAGGAAACGCTGTTCCTGAGAATCCCGCTGGAACACCCGCAATTAAGTCTGCAACGACGGCCGTTCCCAGGTCAAACTCATGGTTGCCAAAGGCGATCGCCTGAAACCCCAATTCGTTCTGAATCAAAATGTCGCCGCGCCCTACACCACCAAAGGCATCTCTACTAGCAGACAGAAATGGCCCTGGAATATAGGCATCCCCTGAAGACAGTACCACCGTGTTAGCAAAATCATCTCTGAGCGCATTGAGAACTGCTGAAAATCGAGGCGCATCCTCTAAAGCCGCAATGCCGCCTTCCTGATCAGATGCGTGCAGCAGTTGAAGTTTGAAAACCATTACTTGTACCCGTGAGGTGAAGATTGTTCGGTTGCATTTTTAGCAATCCGTTTCCATAAATCTCACGAGCAGGTTAAGGGCTTTTGATGATTTGTTTAAGCGTATCTGGGAGGATAAGGGGATTGGGGTGAGGGGCAATCGACTGTTAGTAAGAACCGCATTATCCCGTTCTACTTTCCTGCTCAGTGGAGCTTCTAGGTAAAATTTCACACCCGTGTAGCGGTCGAAGGTGATAGGAGGTTCAAGCTCAGCCAGAATATCGACATCGCTGGTAGGCGTTGCTTCATCTCGTGCTACAGAACCAAACCATGCAAGCGATCGCACCCCTCATTTCTTTAGCGTCGTCTGGTGTTGTTTCAAAATTGAAAGAGTGTTATCACGCTACATTATTAAGGGTTTTGGCTTGGTCAAGAATACTGCCATTCTGTCATGATTATTTCTCATTTCCAGGCTTTGCCTGGAAATGAGAATTTGAGGCAGAGCCTCCCAGACGGGCGTTCCCAGGCTGAGCCTGGGACGAGTCCAGGGATTTGTGTCTTATGTAGATGAGAACTGCTGTAAGTCCTGGCGATATATTCCCAATCTCCAGTTACTCAGCTTTTTTCCGCCGAGACGCACCAAAAGCGGTCAGTGACAGAACAATTCCTGCTACTGTTCCGGGTTCTGGCACCGATTCAGCATCGGGTTCAGAAGTTTCGGGATGATCGCCCTTAAACAAGTGCAGGTTTGACTGACCGTTACCCGAAAGAGAACCTGCAATCAGGTTGCCGTTGATGTGACCGTTATTAAATTTCACATCGGCGTTAGGAGCGAGGATGCTGCCCATGATGCTGATGCTGTTCAGGTCGAGTGACTTGGCTTCAGAGAAGTTAAACAACACATTTTGGGCTTTGCCTCGGCACTGCATTTGAGTGCTGTTGCAGTTTTCACCATTGAAGAAGAAGTTGAACCCTGACATGGAGGCAACTTCACCAGTGACGTTAATCAAAACGGTAGCGTCTTCAGGAGCGGTAATGTCAAAATACTTGGTGTTTGACAATTCAGCAGCAGAGATATTAAAGATGTTGAGCTTGGAGTCAAAGCCTTGCATTTTTGTCAGTATGCTGTTGCCATACTGCTCAAAGTCCGTTTTGGTCGTGTTTCCGGTGATGGTGGTGAAACGGTTGCCCCATTCTTCTCTCACTTCCTTTGTGGTGGTGACAGCCTGAGCCTGAGCGTGGAGAGAGGCTGATAGGGTACGGAGGTGCTGTCCGGCAGCGGCGAAGTCAACGGGTTTACCCTGAGTGATGTTGCCCTGCCGAATTACCTGATGGTTTGTATCTAAGATTTCAAAGCCGACGTTGGAAGCGATCGCCTGATTTGCTGCAAAGGCGGCATCTCCATATACTTTGCCATTGCTGAGGGTTGCATCTCCCCCAACAACTAGCACGTCTCCGTGGCCCTCGCCCCGCAATAGCATTCCAACGGCAAAGCCATCCGTAAAGCTGGCATTACCGCCAACGGCTAGTTTCCCTTCGGTATCTGTACCTGTTTGGTTAAAGTCTCCTAATACAAAAACGTTGTATTCTGCGGCGGGTCCCAGGCTAACTGCGCCTGCCTGCGTCGCATAACCCATACCAAAAGCAACAACGGGGAGTGTTGCTGCTAATTGCCCAAAGCGAACAAGCAAATGACTCATAGTTGAGAGTTCCAATAAGTGGTGCAACTTCTGTAACTCTCATCGGACAGTGGGCAAGCGATCCAGAGTGTTGGTATCAAAGCTTACCGTCTCTTCACCTAAGGTCTGGCTTTGTTAGCGAGAGAACAAATTTTCTCTATTCAGGCGCTGAACTGGCATTCAGAAACAATGCTGCACTTATCTGAAGCAGTTCTTCAAGCTGCTTCAATCCTTAGGTTGGTGACTGAGCGGGCAGATGACAGATTTTTTCCCTAACCAATCTGTAAATGTGGTGTCATTTTGATGGTGTCGAGGCGTTTGCATCAGTAAGCGCCAAACCTCTCTAGCTTCTAATAAATTAAATCGTTTAGGGTGATAAGTTTGCAGTAATTTTTGAACAACAGGATAATAGTCAGAATTTATTCCTGGAAAGATGTGATGCTCTGTGTGATAAGAAAAATTTAGGTGCAGTACATCAAACAGCTTGGGAATTTTTAGAGAGACGCTATTCACTAATGGGTCGTTGATGCTCGTCATTTGGCAGAGCATATGATTTGTGAAAATGTAAAACATTGCCCCAGCGTAGCCAATTGCGATCGGCAGGAAATAGCTAAGTATCAGTTTGACTGGCTCAAAGTTTAGGTAAGCTATGATACTCAAGTGAAGCATGGAAATCAGCAGGATTTCTTGCGCGATCGCCCATCGTTCTCTAACGCTAACCGTGAAAGCAGCCGGAACATAGTCAACATCTTTGCGGTTAAACAACAGGACAGAAGTGAGATTGCGAAAGCCGTGAATTCCCCAGGCTGTGCCCATGCCAATTGCTAAACAGATCATATTGACCTCAGAAGAGGGAACAAACTGATGCTGAATCCACTTACCCCAAGTGTTGGGCTGTTTGGATAAATAATTG
>JAAUQZ010000288.1 GCA_012033355.1 Leptolyngbyaceae cyanobacterium RM1_406_9
GATCTGTGGATTTGGCTGGAATTTAGCACGGTTCCTTCGTCAATGGAGCAGCAGTACATTGAGGAGGTATTTAATTCCTGGTTTTTTCTGGGTAAATTGGGCGGCTTTAATGCTGAAAATCTTCAGGTGCAGGAAACGGGATTAGACATCAGCTACATGGACTATGACGAGGATGTTGCTGATAACAGCATGATGTCGCTGATGCACAATATGGCTGAGTTTGAATATCAAGGCAACTGGGGGCGCTGCTGGTTTGACCTGGGAACTTCTGATGCGATCGCCCTCGATGTCTTAATCAACACGCTCAACCAGTTCAGCAAAGATTATGTCACCATCGAGCGTTTGATTATTGGGGGTGAAAATTCAGATTGGCCCATTCCTGCTGCAAAGCGATCGGCGTTTGCTGACAATAACTAGAGGTAGGTTGGGTGATTCTATAGATGAATAAACCAGGTCGGATTCGGGTGATTACTTTGGGGTTGATTCAGGATGGCGATCGCATCTTCGTCTCAGAGGGCTATGATCCGGTCAAACAGGAAACCTTCTACCGAGCATTGGGTGGCGGCGTAGACTTTGGTGAAACCAGCCTGGATGCACTGAAGCGAGAGTTTCACGAAGAACTTCAGGCAGAGTTGACGAACATTACCTATCTGGGCTGCGTGGAAAATCTGTTCATCTACGACGGGAAGCCCGGACATGAAGTGATTCAGGTTTACCGCTGTGACTTTGCTGAACCTAAGTTTTATCAGTTAGAATCACTCACTTTCTATGAGGGCGATCGCTCTCATCAGGCGCTGTGGGTAAAGAGCGATCGCTTCAAAACCAAAGAATTGAAACTCGTACCCGAAGCATTTCTGGAATATCTGTGAGGAGTTCGTCAACCGATACAAATCATCAGAGACTAGTGATCATCACAGGTGCGCCCTCGTGTCTTTGCGGTGCTGCCGCATCTTCTACCGTAATCGCAACCCTGGAAACCAGTTCTTCAGAGCGATACACCTTCGGAACGATAAGGGTCTGAAAAGCATTGCCCTGAGCATCAACATTTAACACTTCCGTCAAAATAGCCGACTTATCATCTACGGTGAAGGGTGCCCCTTGCTCTAGCACTGTCCACAACACATACACTTGTCCAGGCGGTAAAGGCGGCAAATTTCTGACAGTCAGGGTTGCTTCCAGGGTGACTGGATTAACCACCACCGTCGCAGAAGCATCCTCAACTGTTTCCGTTTGCAGCACATAGGTGAGTGTTTCCGATGGCGTTTCGGTTTGCGTCGCCTGGAGTGCTTGCCGTAACTGATAGTTGTTGATTGCCAAAGCCGCAATCACCACAGCCGCCGCGGCCCCTAGTGCCTGATTCCAGGGAAATCGTCTTACCGATCTTGTTACAGCGGGGCGCGAACTGCGCCGGGGATTTGTTTCCATCGCCTGAGCAGCCATAATTGCCGAGCGCAAATGAGAGGGCGGCTTTACTTCGGCTGGTGCATACGCCATCTCCAGGGCGTTTTGCATCTGCGCGACTTCAGCGGCGAGCGCCGGATCAGCCGTCAACAGCCGCTCAAACTCTATCGCCTCATCCGCATCAAGATCGCCCAGGACATAGCCCGCGATCATTAACTGCAAGTGTTCTGAAGGTTCTGAAGGTATCGACCTCGCCATAGCTGTGACTATTCCATGTAATTTGTGAGAGTTTGACGCAATTTGAGCAGGCCGCGCCGCGCTCTAGCCTTGACAGTGCCTAAAGGAATTTCTAGCCGCTCCGCAATCTCTGATTGGCTAAATCCATCGTAGTAAGCCATCTTGAGGATTTGCTGTTGGCTCTCTGACAGTTGCGCCAGTGCTATTCGGACTTCTTCCGATCGTTCACCCTGAAACACGTATTCCAGCGGTGTGTTAGAGTCTGTTTCCTGGGAATTTCCAGATTTCCATCGCTCCAAAGAGGAAAGGGCTGTATTGCGCGATCGCACCCGGTCAATCGCCCGCGATCGAGTTAAAATCGCCAGAAACGTCCTGAGCGACCCTCGTTTGGGATCATAAGCAGAAGACCTGACCAGGTTCAGAAAAATATCCTGGGTCAAATCTTCAGCTTCTTGAGGATTGCTCAAGACTTTGAACGCTAGCCCGTAGACGAGTCCAGCATGGCGATCGTAAAGAACGCCAAGAGCCTCTGCACGACCTGCCCTCAGAGACTGATACACTTCTGCATCGGTCTGACTCGACAGAGATTCTTCTGTGCTACCAGATTGCTCAGAATGCATGACGCATATCAAAAAAGTGGGCTTTAACGGAGCTAAAGCTATCCTATGCGAATTGTGACTTCTAGCGATTATTTTAAGTTGTGCAAGAAACATCCACGCTGCTCACCCACCCGTTCATCATTAATACTGCCAACCCCAAACAGATCACCATATGCCCCTACCCTGACAAAATTTAATACGTTCTACAGTCCAAATTGGACGCATCAACTTCATCTATATCAAAATCTGGCGTTGCTTAATCCGGGTATCAACGAGTGTGTGGACTTACTCATTCACACCTAGAATCAGCAGTTCCTAGAATCTTGCTAATCAAAGTGATCTGACCTTCCCTGACTTTTCAGTACCGACATTTGAAACTGCTTCAATTACTTTAGTAAATATCAGGTCAAAGGATATCCAAAGTTCCTAAGCCTGAGTCCACCCGATACATTTCGGTGCTTCAAACGAAAAAGTCATTCTCTTCATTTCGTTTGAGTTATTTCTCTAAATCAAGGAGTTTCAATCGTGCAGCTAGAATATCGCAACCAATCTATTTCGGAGAACATCTCTATCCCCGATCGCATCAGCGCTTCAGACCTTCACTCAAAACTCACTTCAACTCACTACACCCCATCAAGAAGACCCAACTTAACCGCACAGTGGATCGTTGAAAACGGAAAACTGGTTTGTAAGTGGATCGTGAATTAGCCTCGGCGTTTTGATGAAGATAATGTGAATGACGGCTTCATGAACTGGGTGCAAAGTATCAAAGGCGATCGCCTCTGAGTAGGTCAGAACTTCAGGCTCCGAGCATCATCCTGACTGAATAAAAAAAATGCAGAGTGTGTTCAGATTTTGTGTAAATGCGAGTATTCTGCCCGCATTTACACAAGAATTAAATCCGTCTCCCATTACCGCTCCAACCAGGCCCGCATCTTCCCTGGATTCAGCAACCCATAGGGGTCAACCCTTTCTTTGAACTGAAGCTGCACCGGATCAATGGTTTTCCTGCCCCCATCTTCTAAAACATAGGTATGCGGATTGGCAATGAATGCGCCCTGTTCTTCGTGATATCGAATAATTTCCTGAAGTCGCTCTGGAGTTGAATAGCGCACAATTTGCAGCGCTGCCGGAAGCACAGAGCCATTTACTCGAATAAATTCCAGGTGCATCATTACCTCATCTCCAAAGTGGTGATACATTTGCTCTAGCAGGCTGAGCTGCCTGTCTGCCGGAAATAGCGTTTGCAGATAGGTGAGCGATGGGTCAACACTGCGGGCGTGGAGCGTCGTGTGATTCCAGGAATATTCCACTAGCGTCACCCCTTTGCTGGCATCTTTGGCAGCTTTTTCGTAGCAGAACGCGCCGCCATATTCCCGTACCAGATCGGCTAGAGGTTCCCGACAGGATTCTGAAACGAGCAGCAGGGCACAGTGGCTATTTTCGGGAATATGGCTCCGCAGGGCCGCAAAGTAGTCAGGAATTGGGGAGGCACAGATGCAAATTAGCTTTTTGATGATGCCATCGGAATCGCCCAGCGCCTGACCAAACCGCGCTGCACTCATGAAATCAGGAAAACTGGCGATATATTCTGCCCAGGGATAAGCGGGGGCAAGGGGAATTTCTAATTCAGTCATGATGCCATTAGTGCCATAGGCGTGATTTACTTTTTGTACCTCATCGCCGCGTAGCTCGATCACGCGGGGCTGATCTTCCATTGTCACAACCCGAACCGCGTGAAGGTTGCCGCGATCGCGCAGTTGCCCATAGGTAATTGAGCCGATGCCGCCGCTGCCGCCGCCAATAAAGCCACCAATTGTCGCAGTTCTGTAAGTTGAGGGAGTCATGCGAATCTCCCAACCGATTTCCCGCGCCTGTTTGTCAAGGGCAGCTAGCTTTACACCCGGTTCAACGCAGGCAAGTCCAGGTTTTAGCCAGCGAACCGACTGCATCCGGCTGAGGTCAAGAATTACGCCGCCCTCCAGGGGAACGCACTGCCCATAGTTGCCTGTTCCTGCCCCACGAACCGTCAGCGGCAGTTTGAATTTCACGCAGACTTCTGCCACTCGCAGTACCTCGGCTTCACTTGCAGGACGAACCACTAGATCGCCCACTTTGCCCGTCAACTGCGCCTGCAACACGGGGCTGAAGCTGTAGTAGTCTTGTGAAAGTTTGGCTACCTGAGTCGGTTCTCGAATTATTTCAATGCCGCTCAGGGCACTGGTGAGTGCGTCCCAATCAAGCGATCGCCCCGTTGCAGCCGTTGCAGTCATCTAGTCAACCTCCATGTACTAAGGATTAGGTTAAATCGAGTCACCCGTCATTTCACCAGCAAGTCGTCCAGTTCGGCATAGTCAGGCAAGGTGGTGTCGATCGGCTGTCCTCGTCGCAGAATCACTCGGTCATGCTGCGATCGCGACAGCAGTTCACTAAAGTAGCGCCCCTTAAACAGAATCAAATCCGCAGGCAACCCTACTCCAACCCGCCCAATGCTTGGGAAACCCATCAGGTCGGCGGGTGTCGTTGTAACTGCGGTAAACCAGTCGCTGTAGGCTGCATCAAAGTGAGCAATTTTTGCAGACTGGGTAAATACCTCTAGCACGTCGTGATCGCCAAAAGCGTGAAACGGGTCGCGGCAGTTGTCACTGGCAACCGCTGTGGGAATGCCAGAGTGCTTTAGCTCATGCAGCAGCGTCACGCCCCGCCAGCGTGGAGTGCGGCTGGGAAATTTAGGGTAAGCCGCAAGCTGCTGCTCTAGCGGGGCATACAGGAAATGTTGAGAAGCCTGCTGGTTGCGGTCTTGCAGGTAAAGATTACACATTGGCAGACTCACGATGCCAATGTTTGCTCGCTTAACCAGATCAATCGTTTCTTGAACTTCCTCGGCAGACTGAACTGAGAGACTACAGCAGTGACCGCAAACGATTTGTCCGGTGAATTGGTGGCGTAGTGCTGCTGCTGCAATCAGCCGCAAAGTAATGTCAGCGGGGTTGCCGCTTTCGTCGGTGTGAAAGTCGAGGTTGAGGTGGCGATCGCCCGCCAGTTCAAAAACCCGATCAATTTGCCGCTCCAGGTCTTCATTCATCAGCGGCAAGCCGCCCAGACAGCCACCGACCCCAGCAATCTGGTCAGCCAGCAGATCCCCTTCCTGGTTCATGAAATAGTCTAGCGTCACCAGGGAGGCTGCCTGAAGCTCTAATCGATCCTGCCACTCTGCTTTCAGCGCCTCAAAAACTTCCAGGCTAATTTTGGCTTGACCGTTGGCAGAGTCGATGTGAGTTCGCAGGGCGCGGGTGCCGTGAGCGTAGCTGCACTTCAGCCCAAACTCCATGCGGCGGTAGACATCCTCCGCATCCCAATGTTTCTCGCGATCGCTGCTAACTAGAGTCAGGGCGCTATCAAATGTGCCGTCAAGGTTAGGCGATCGCCCCCAGGTGTGCCCTTTATCTAGATGCGTGTGCAAATCCACAAAGCATGGCCAGACCATTCCCCGCCCCAAATCGACCGAGGGAATTTCATCGGGAACAGGTGCAGACTGTTGCAGCGAATGGACTGTTCCATCTCGAATCTCAATATCTACCAGCAGCAGCGGCTCGATCGGACTCAGCAATTCTGATAGGTCAAGCGCCTCAGCACTGGCTGGCTGGATCAGGCTAGGTGGGATGTGGGCATTCTTCAGCCAGTAATGAGATGCTCCAGGAATCTTCATTGCCAGTAGGTGTACCAGTAGATGCTCAATTTTCTCGTCGAACAGCGCTTTCGTGCCACTTTCCAAGTAAAAAGTCAGAAAGCAGGGTCAGCGCTACAAAGATGATCACCCCTAATCCGGTTGTCATCAGCAGAGCCGCAAACATCCGGGGAATCTGTAGATTGTAGCTGGAAATCAGGATTTGGTATGCGATCCCCGATTTAGTGCCGCCCGTTCCGGCGACAAATTCTGCCACGACTGCGCCAATCAAAGCTAGGCCGCCGCTAATCCGCAAGCCGCCTAAAAAGTAAGGCATAGCGCTGGGCAACCGTAAATGCAGTAGGGTTTGCCAGCGAGAGGCTTTGTAAAGCTGAAATAGGTTGAGCAGGTTGTGGTCAGCGCTGTTTAACCCCAGTGTCGTATTCGCAATGATTGGAAACAGGGCAACGATCCAGGCGCAGATGACCAGCGCTACAAAGGTGCTGTTGTCTCCTGGCACCACCTGCCTGACCCAGATAATAATCAGCGGGGCGATCGCCACCACTGGGGTTGTCTGCAAAATCACCGCATAGGGAAAGAAGCTGCGCTCAATCCACTTGCTCTGGGTAAACAAAACTGACACCAGCAGCCCCGAAATCACCGCCACGACAAACGCCGCCAGGGTAATTTGAAACGTGATGATGAGCGACGGAAACAGCGTTCCCCACTCGCTAACCAGGGTTTGCAGCACCAGCAGCGGGCCAGGCAATAGATAAGGCTGAATGCCGCTTACCCGCACCGCAACTTCCCAGAACGCTAGCACCAGCAACCCCCACCCCCACTGGAGCCAGCAGGTCAGGTCGAGAAAAACCGCCGTAGCT
>JAAUQZ010000289.1 GCA_012033355.1 Leptolyngbyaceae cyanobacterium RM1_406_9
CATCACGCTGCACTTAATGGCTCAAAAGCCCCATTTGCGTCGCCCACCAATGTCCAGGTGAACAATGTGCCTGCGGTTGCCAGGATAGACCCCAACCCCCCCCCGGCCACCAGGACATTACGGCATTTGCGACCTGCCGTCCCGAATATCCAGAGACTGAAACATCTACGGCACTGCCATTTAAGTGTTGGCTATTCCTCACGCCGCCGGCCTGTCTGTTGTAAGGCTCAGGGCGATACCAGGAAGTGATTCTAAAGGGCCTGCCAATCTGGTTTCTAGCCCGTTGAAGTTGTCTCGCCAGAGCCAGAATGTTGCTAACTTCTCGGGTTGTTTTGGGAATGCGGGTGCCGTTCTTGGTCGCTTCTCCCCAAGTAAAGTTGCCGCCCGGAATAATCGGTTGATCGGTGTAGAAGGTACTTTGATTGCCAGGAAGCTTAAAGCTTCTCCCCTGAAATGGGCGAGGCGCACCCGGCGCGGGGCTTGGCGCAGGCGATGGAGTTGAGCTAGGAACTTGAGGAATGGGGTAGACTACATCATTGTCAAACTCAACCTGGGCGTGCTGTTCGTAGACAAACCAGGTACTTAGTCCCCGGATATAATCCTCTTGCTTCTCCAGCGCAAATTTGATGTGGCTGTTAAAGTCTCCTTGAGCGTCAGCGTAAGCGTAAGACTGAAGCTCAAACGACGCTCCTTTGGCGATCGCCTGCACTTCCTCAGCACTTAACTGAGATGACTGAAGCGGACGACGCTTGAACAGGGTACTGTCTGTCACTTTCAGAATGAAACTGGCTGCCTGCTCTTCTTGGGGGTAAACCACCTTGCCATCAAACTCAACCTGAGCATGGCGATTGTAAACATACCAGGTGTTCATACCGCGAATGTAATAGGCCTGATTGGCGATCGCAAATTTGATATGCCCATCAAATTCTCCGTTTGCATCCGCGTAGGCATAGGACTGAATTTCCAACGTAGCACCCGCCGACACGCTATAACGTTCCTCTGGCTCTAGCTGTGAAGCTTGAACGGGACGGCGCTTAAAGACGGTGTTTTGGGTCACTCTTAAGACCTGACGCACCATAGGACGATCCTCACTAAAACGGTTACTGGGGACGATATTTCTGGCATCACTCAGGTTTCTCTTAAACAGGAATTTAAGCTGCAATTGCCCTGAATTGAGCCGAGGACGCTGATAGTCTTCAATCATACAGGCGCTTCTGACAATTTGGGCGGCTACTAGTATCTTGCTTACAAGACTGATGCACTCCTCTAGGAAACCAGGGGAAACGATATGATTTCCATAGGATTCGGTGAAGAGCGTTGCTCAAGTGAGACAAAGTGGTGGACTATCGCGCTCAGGTGCGTCGGGTGTTGCTGATCACGCTGCTACTGAACCTGCTGGTGATGATCGTCAAAGCAGGAGTAGGCTGGTGGACAGGCTCACTGAGTTTAATTGCAGATGCACTACATAGCGTCACCGATAGTGCCAGCAATGTGCTAGGGCTGATAGCCAGTAGGTTTTCCTCTCCTGAACCGGATCGAGATCATCCCTATGGGCACCAAAAGTTTGAAGCGGTTGGCGCTCTGGGAATTGCAGCATTTTTAGGAATTGCCTGCTTTGAAATTTTGCAAGGGGCGGTCGAGCGAATTGCCCAGGCTGGGCAAGTTGTAGAATTGTCGGCGATCGCCCTCTGGCTAGTATTCCTGGTGCTAGGAGTCAACATCTTTGTCGCCTTCTACGAGCGACGAGTCGGGCAACGGCTGGGCAGCAATATTCTGATTGCAGATGCTCACCACACGATGAGCGATATCTGGATCACAATCACAGTCCTGGCTGGCTTGCTGGGTGTCTGGTTAGGCTATCAGTGGTTAGACATCGCTCTAGCCTTTCCGGTGGCGCTGCTGGTGTTTCGCAGCGGATGGATGGTGCTGCGGGCTAACCTGCCCTGGCTGGTGGATGAGATGGCGATCGCCCCTGAAGCCATCTACCAGGTCGTTATGCAGGTGTCTGGTGTCGTCAACTGTCACGATATCGCCTCTAGAGGGCTATTGGGACGGCAGGTATTCATCGAAATGCACTTAATTGTAAATGCTGAAGATGTAGCTACAGCCCACCAAATCACAGAAGCCGTAGAAGCCCGCCTGGAAGAAAAATATAGTCCCGTTCGGATTAGCATTCATGTTGAACCACCGAACTATCGGTCTAGTCAAATTAGCTATAGCAAGGGGGAGGAATGAGGAATGAGGGAGGAGGGAGGAGGGATGAAGGAAAGGAAGACCGAGAAGACCGATAGGATAGAAGAAGAAGTTTAGGGAGAGAACAAAGCATGGATTTGGTTTCGCTTCAGGGCTGGCTGGATAACGCCTCGTTTGCCGTTCTGTTTGTCACCATGCTGCTTTACTGGGGCGGCACGGCGTTTCCTCGCGTTCCCTATCTGGCAATTTTGGGCACGGGGGGAATGGCGATCGCCAACCTCTGCATGGCGACTCTTCTTGCCTCTCGCTGGATTGAGGCAGGCTACTTTCCCCTCAGCAATCTATATGAATCGCTGTTCTTCCTGGCGTGGGGCATTACCGCTGTGCATCTGGCGGTCGAGAATATGAGCCGCAGCCGTCTTGTGGGCGCAGTTACATCACCTGTAGCGATGAGCATCACTGCCTTTGCAGCGCTATCTCTACCGTCTAAAATGCAGTCTGCTGAGCCACTGGTGCCTGCGCTCAAGTCAAACTGGCTGATGATGCACGTCAGCGTCATGCTGCTCAGCTATGCTGCGTTGCTGGTTGGGGCACTGTTGGCGATCGCTTTCCTGGTTGTTACTCGCGGTCAGAATATTGAACTGCGAGGTAGCTCTGTCGGCACTGGAGCCTATCGCGATTCGCGCCGTCAACTCCGCAAATCCAGCGAAACCGAGCCAGTCTTAGCAATGGTTGCTGATAACTCATCCACTGAAAAACAGAGCGCAGGCGGCACCGCTGTTTTGGATGCTGTAGCGACCTCTACCCCTGTCGCTGTCAAACCCTTATCCCCCCAGCGGTTGAGTTTAGCAGACACCCTGGATAACATTAGCTACCGCACCATCGGGTTAGGGTTTCCGTTACTCACAATTGGGATTATTGCTGGGGCAGTCTGGGCTAATGAAGCCTGGGGTTCCTACTGGAGTTGGGACCCGAAAGAAACCTGGGCACTCATTACCTGGCTAGTTTTTGCAGCTTACCTCCACGCCCGCATCACTCGCGGCTGGCAGGGTCGCCGTCCGGCAATTCTTGCAGCATCGGGCTTTATCGTAGTTTGGGTGTGTTACCTGGGAGTCAATATCTTAGGTAAAGGGTTGCATAGTTATGGTTGGTTTTTCTAGGTTTGATAAGGGGTGACGGTAATTGCTAATGCCCTGGACACCAATCCATGCTTCCGTGCATCGAACAATTCGCGCCAGAAACTTGTTGCAGAAAAGTCAGCGTTTGCTGGTAGCGGTTTCTGGGGGGCAGGATTCTTTGTGCCTGGTGCGGCTGCTGCTTGATTTGCAGCCCAAATGGAATTGGACTTTGGCGATCGCCCACTGCAACCATCGCTGGCGAGTGGATTCTTCGGCTAACGCAGACTATGTTGAGCAACTGGCCCAGGGCTGGGAGGTCCCTTATTTTGGCGTGGCGGCGGTTAACTCACCCACAAGCGAAGCCGCCGCCAGAGAATGGCGCTACGGTGCGCTAGCTGAAGTTGCTCAAAAGCAGGGCTACGCCGCTGTTGTAACCGGACACACGGCTAGCGATCGCGCTGAAACACTGCTCTATAACTTGATTCGAGGCAGCGGTGCTGATGGACTGCAAGCGCTAACCTGGCAGCGAGAGTTAAATCCTAATTTGCATCTTGTCCGACCGCTGCTCGAAATCACTCGTGCTGAAACGGCCCAGTTTTGCCAGACGGCTCAGCTTCGGGTTTGGCAAGATTCAACCAACCAGGATTTGCACTACGCCCGCAACCGCATTCGCCAAGAACTGCTGCCCTACCTAAAAACTCACTTTAATCCTCAGGTTGAGCAAGCCCTATCCCAAACAGCAGAACTCCTGCGAGGCGACATTGACTACCTGGAAACAGCCGCTACTGCCCTGAGACAGCAAGCAACCACAGCAAAACTTTCTGCTTCAGCCCAAACTTCAGCCCAAACTTCTCTACAGCAAGGCGCTGAACATCGGTTAAACCGTCTCGTTCTGAAGTCGGCCCATTCAGCCCTCCAGCGACGAGTCATGCGGCAATGGCTGCAACAGGCCCTACCCGAAGCCCCCAACTTTGACCAGATCGAAAAGCTAACCGCCCTCATTTCTGCCCCAAATCGCACTCAAACCGATCCTTTCCCAGGCGGAGCGATCGCCACCGTCCAGGGAGACTGGATTTGCCTAAAAACTCATGACGCAGTGTGCAACTTTACCGATAATGCTTCCTAGCAGGCTTTATTGATGTCTTTGTTCTTTACGAAAATTAACTTTGTAAAAATATGGCGACAGGTAACTTTTCAGATGAGCAACTTGCTCCGCCCACAGCAGGCAGGGCAATTCCTCAAATTAATTTATTTACAATGTTCCGCCTGGGGCTGTTCCAGATGGGGCTAGGATTGCTGTCGCTGTTGACCCTGGGTGTACTCAATCAGGTTTTGATCTCGGAGTTGAGAATTCCCGGAACAATCGCGGCGGGGGCGATCGCCATGTATCAGTTTGTTGCGCCTGCTCGCATCTGGTTTGGGCATATGTCTGACTCCAGACCCATTTTGGGCTATCACCGCACGGGCTACATCTGGTTGGGCTTGGCGCTTCAGGCAGTTTGCTTGTTTTTGGCGGTGCAGGTGGTTTGGCAACTGGGAGCCAGTACTGTTGAGGGCTGGACGGCTGCAAGTACCGGATGGGCGGCGCTGCTGGCGTTGATGTTTGCGGTATATGGGCTATGCATTAGCTCTAGTGCAACCCCGTTTACAGCCCTGCTGGTTGACGTATCAGATGAGGAGAATCGCTCGAAGCTGGTCGGGATTGTCTGGGCAATGCTGATGGTGGGAATTGTAGTGGGGGCGATCGTGAGTGAAACAATGTTAGATGAGCTGACCCCAGAAACATTACAGCCTGCGATCACTCGTCTGTTCATCATTTTCCCGATCGCTGTCATCGGATTAGGCATACTGGCGACTTTTGGAGTTGAGCAGAAATATTCTCGCTATCAATCGCGCTCCACTATTGCAGAGAGAGAAGATCAAATTGCCCTTGGTGCAGCCCTCAAAGTTTTAACTGCTTCCCGACAAACAGCCATTTTCTTCACCTTTCTGCTGGTCATGACGATTAGCTTGTTTCTCCAGCAGCCCGTGCTAGAACCTTACGCCCGTGAAGTGTTTGGTATGACGATTGGTGAAAGCGCCGGATTAAATCAGTACTGGGGCTATGGCATTCTGGTCGGAATGGCAATTTCAGGCTTTGTCATCGTGCCGCGATTGGGTAAACAGCGTACTACCCAACTGGGTTGTCTCTTTACGGCGGGCTGTTTTGTGCTGGTAATTTTCTCAGGTTTAACCGAGACGCAAATTCTGCTCAAAAGTGCAGTAATGCTGTTTGGGCTAGCTTCTGGCATTCTAACAAACGGTGCAGTGAGCCTGATGCTAGACCTAACCGCAGCCGAAACCGCAGGCACATTTGTCGGTGCCTGGGGGCTAGCACAGGCGCTATCGCAGGCCACTGCAACGGTTGCAGGAGGAGCCTTGCTAGACTTGGGGCGAAATGTATTTCAACGACCGCTTCCTGCCTTTAGTCTGGTGTTTGGGTGTCAGGCGATCGGAATGCTGGTTGCAGTGTGGCTGCTGGATCGGGTAGATGTGCAGGAGTTTCGCACCAAAGCATCGAAGGCGATCGCCGCCGTCCTGGAAACCGACTTGGACTAATTGGAAGGATGAGGGATGAGGGATGAAGGATGAAGAAATTCCTTAATTCATCCCTCCTTACCAAGCTCCAGCTTGGTAAGGAATTAAGGAAGCTCCAGCTTCCCTGATAATTTGGAGGAAGCTGGAGCTTCCAGATTAGCGTTACCAAGATCCAGCTTGGTAACGAGCGGAATAGGGTCGGCTTCATCCCTCATCCCTCATCCCTCATCCCTATCCCTCATCCTTACTGAAGCAGACGGCTAGGCTCGTCAGCGCAGTACTACTGCACCATGCTGCTCGCCATTTCATAGGGTTCTGCGATCGCCTGATTCAGCGAACCAGGGTCAAAGGGGCAAGTCGCTTGCTACACCAGCGGAACAGGAGTGCTAGGCAATGCTAGAGCAAACGGTAGCCGGGGTGATTCGCTGCAAGATTTGCTTTAGCACCAGGGCTGTCCAGTCGATGTCTTCAACGGTGGTGTGTCGTCCCAGGGTGAGGCGAATGCCGCTTTTGGCAGTGCGATCGCCATACCCCATTGCGACCAAAATCGGACTGGGAACCAGCTTGCCGCTGTGACAGGCAGACCCCGCGCTGATGCCAATTCCCGCCAGATTCATTTGCCGCACCAGTGTTTTGCCGCTGAGTTTTTCACCATCGGCATTCAGCAAACAAAAGCTGACGTGATGGGGCAACCGATGCAGGCGATCGCCCGTCGGCATCAGTTCTGGCACATCCGCCAGTTGGTCAAACAGCGATCGCGCAGTTGAATCAGTCGGGGCGTTTCTGCTGCCATTTCCTCAGCCGCAAGCTCAGCCGCAGTGCCAAATCCGGCGATCGCTGGCAGCTGCCTGCGTCCCAGAGCGCAGCTTAAATTCTTGCCCACC
>JAAUQZ010000290.1 GCA_012033355.1 Leptolyngbyaceae cyanobacterium RM1_406_9
GGTAGGGCAGGTTTACAAACCAAACTATGCCAGCCGGAACGCCAAGCAAAATGATTGTCCATTTAATTTTGTTGAACGTGCGTCCAAGCTTCCTAGGAGAATGTCGCATCGGTCGCGGCTGCAAAACTTGCGCCTCTGCTGCCATTTCTTGCTCTAGCTGAGCGAGGGTTTTGGGCTGCTGTGGTGTGGCTGTGGGCGGCTGTAACGCTGACGATGGAGCAGCAGGAACCCCTGAGGCGTTCTGAACGTTGCGCCTCAGGAAGCTGAACGGACGTTTGAAGACTGGCATAGGACAGGTGAGATAATTTACCTTTAAGATTGCCCAAAGGGAAATGACTACTAATGGCTTCTACAAATCCAGAAAGGGTTGTTTCGTAGACTATAAAGGTATTTGAAACTGCAAGAATTTAATCTGTAAAAAGTTAAAATAAGCGATCGCTAGCTATTTTGAATTGACGGAGCCGCAGCCAGTCTCTCAGCACCCTCCTGCATGGCCGCGATCTCCGACGGGAGCCAGGAGCGAGCGGTCTGGCAGTGATGGGCAACTAATAGCCCCCAAAGTTCGGAGTCGTTGAGAATGGGAACAACAAGGTTGGCACGAACTCTCATGCTGCGTAGGAATTCTCGATGGCAGGGGTGAATGGGTTCTATCTCAATGTCAGCGATCGCCCTTACCCGTCCTGCCTCATACATTGCAGCATACTCGCTGTTAAAGCACTGATCAGGGCCCGTCGAGCCAAAAATTGAGAACTTACTTGAACTGAGTGACTCAAACGTGACCTGTCCTTTCCACTGGCGGTAGAAATAGTACAAAACCACGCGATCGACTAGGAGCAAATCCCGCAGGTGGTTAGCTGTTTGCTGAATCAAGGTATCTCGCTCTAACCGCTGGGAGAGTCGATTTACGACCTGCTCCAAACCAGGATCAGTATAGGTTTCTGGGTTGGGGTTAGCCTCTGGGTCAAAATTTCTTCGCACGGGTTTTGCAGCTTTGGCAACTTAGCAAAATTGCACTATGATTCTATCCAGAAATGCTGTTCTTCTAACACTGTCAATGGGTTGATCCGAAGATTAAACCACAAACATGAGCAAGTATAGCGCTACGTGCATTATCTTAGGATGCGTTTTTGTGTGAAAGCCCCGGCTGCACGGAAACGTTTTGCTTGAGACACGTAACACCCTGTCCCACCATTAAGCAAAAGTTGTCAACGGAGGAAAATATGAGGTTCGGCATTGGAGTAGCCGCTTTTCTTTTGACTCTTTTTTGTTTTGTTTTACCCGCGCACGCAGCAAATTCTGACGCACTGAGCCATCTGTTGGAAAGTCGGAGTTGTCTCGGCTGTGACCTGAAAAATGCAGATTTACAGGATGCAGATTTGCGGGCGGTCAATCTCCGGGGAGCCGATTTGAGCGGCGCAAATCTGAGTGGCGCAAACCTGATGGCAGCAAATTTGCAGCAGGCAAATCTAAGCAAGGCTGATTTGACCCATTCCACTTTGTTTGGAGTGAATTTGTTTAATGCTAATTTGCGTCAGGCAATCGTGAAGGGAGTCAGGTTTGGCAGCGCTAGATTTTGTCACACCACGCTACCTGACGGAGAGGTTTTCGATCAGGATTGTTGAAATAGGTATGGGGGGCGGCGATCGCCCCTCCAGGTTCGATTCAGATTTTATCTGGACTGAGCGCGATCGTCCCTGCCCTACCCACTACTCAGGAATGTGCGTTCTGACAGGCAGCGAGTCAGGAATTGCAGAGATATGGCTCAGTGAGGACACGGTATCCACAGGTTGATGTAGTCGAATCAACTGCGCCAGAGTCTTCTTAAGCTGGGTTCGAGGCACGATCGCATCGACAAAGCCATGAGCCAGCAGATACTCAGCCGTTTGAAAGTCATCGGGGAGCTTTTCGCGTAGGGTTTGCTCGATTACGCGCCTGCCTGCGAAACCAATTGTCGCCTGCGGTTCTGCCAAAATAACATCGCCCAACATCGCGAAACTAGCCGTCACACCGCCAGTCGTAGGATGTGACAGCACGGGAACGTAAAGCAGTCTGGCTTCTCGATGGCGATCTAAAGCGGCTGAAATTTTAGCCATTTGCATCAGGCTCAATAGCCCTTCCTGCATTCGCGCCCCGCCCGAAGCGCAGACAATGATGACCGGAATCCGCTCCCAGGTCGATCGCTCGATCAGGCGGGTGAGTTTCTCACCAACGACCGAACCCATGCTGCCGCCCATAAAGCGAAAGTCCATTACGCCTAGCCCAACGGGTAAGCCTTCAAGCTGCCCCAACCCGGTTTGAACGGCATCGGTTAGGCCCGTTTTTTCCTGGGTTTCACGAATGCGATCGCCATAAGCTTTGCGATCGCGGAACTTCAGCGGATCAACCGGAGCAACATCCTCATCTAGCGGCTTCCAGGTATTTGCGTCAATTAGCTGCTGCACCCGCTGGTCGCTAAAGATGCGAATGTGGTGGTCACACTCTGGGCAGACCATTTGATTTGCTCGTAGGTCTTTAGTGTAGGTGAGTACCCCACAGGAAGGACATTTACTCCAGAGGCCGTCAGCAATTTCTCTTTCTTGCCGCTCTTTGCTGATCGGACTTGATTTACGGCGATTTGCGAACCAGTCGAACAAAGACATTTCTTAAAGCCAATTAAATTGGGGGTTAATAGTAATTGAAGCGCAAGAGAGCAAACTTTATTCTAAAACTTCGGTTGACGTGGCGGTATTTTCTTCGATCGGGCTGAGCAGCAGCAGCGCCGTCCATCGATCTTGGGCGAGGACTTGGATAACGGCAGGAGTGCCGCAGCCAAAGTGGGGCGCACTCCCTTGATTAAGCACACGGGCAGGGATCTGGTGCGCTTCTAACATTTGCTGCATCAGATCGGCTTCCCAACGGGTCGCTGTGGTTTTTAGATTGATCCAGATCATTGCACGATTTTACCAGAGTCCCAAGATAGGAAGCAGTTGGAAGGACACATCAGTAAATTTAGGATTTCTGTAAACAGTTTTAGATTGCGGGGAAAAAGATATCCAGGTAAGTAGACAAAATCGCTTCTCCAAAAAAGGTAGCGATTAGGGCACCTAGCGCTAGAAAGGGGCCAAAGGGCATGGGTTGACGGCGATTGAGGAGTCCGAGGGCGATCGCCCCTCCCCCCACAAACGCCCCTACCGCACAGGCTAAAAAGCTTGCCAGTAAAAGAAATTTCCAGCCTAACCAGGCTCCCATCATGGCGGCTAGTTTGGCATCACCGCCGCCCATTGCCGTCTGACCAAATGCCATCGATCCCACAATAGTGATCAGGTCAAATAGCCATAGCCCAATCACGGCTCCTAAAATTCCGGTCATCAGTTGGCGAGAGATTCCCGACAGCGTGGGATCATTCACCCAACCGACTCCCACCTGAAACATTAGCCCGACGATTAAGCCGGATTGAGTGAGCGAATTGGGCAGTGTCATCGTATCCAGGTCAATTAGAGACAGCGCTAGCAACCAGCTTAGAAATGCCCAGTAGCCCAGGGCAGGCAGGGGCAGGCTAAACGTCCAGAAAACCCAAACGAACAGTAGCCCGGTGGCTGCTTCAACCAGCGGGTAGCGGACTGGGATGTGCGTTTTGCAATAGCGGCAGCGTCCTCGTAGCCACAACCAGCCCAACACAGGCACATTGTCATAGTTTTTGAGTCGGCGCAGACAGCTTGGGCAGCGAGACGGCGGAAACAGCAGCGATAGCCCCGCCGGGATGCGGTAGATGACGACATTCAGGAAACTGCCGATGCAGGCTCCTAAAATAAAAACCACAAGGCTGGTTAATCCTGAAAATAGCCATTCCATAAAAGGGGTTACAGATCAGGAACGGGAATTGGAGCAGGTGGAGGGACGCAGGCAAGTGGAGGAATAGGGGCAAACTGCCGTGATGTGCAACTATTTTCAAAGACCCTTGTGGGATGGGCATCTTGCCCGTCCAAATTAAGCAGGCAAGATGCCTGCTCCATAGGAAACCAAAGTTTCCAAACCTTCAGTTGCACATCGCGTCATTGGCCGTTTACCAATAGCAAGTGGTGAATAACCAATAACTAATTCATCACCGCATCTCTGACTCGATCTGGTTGAGTGGCACAAAGCATTCTTGCGGCAGGAGAACGGGCTTTCCGGTAAAAATCAGCTTGCCGCGATGGGTAAAGCGGTCGATCGCCACTCCCAGCGGGCGCTCCTGGTTGGGGTGAACTTCGTAAAAGGTGCGATAAATTTGTCGGGCTGCCTGCAACAGTGACGGATCAAGCAGCGCCGAAAAATCCATCGGCTCAATGCGGTTGGGTGCTTGATTGCCTGCACCTTGCTTTAGGACACTCTGCTGAACAATGCTTTGTTGTGATGTATACACCACCCACCTACCCTCACTTTCGTTAGCTAGACTCTAGTTGATTTGCCCCAATACAGCAAGAGTTCTGTAAACCCTGCCATAAAGTTATTTGATCAGGGTTTAACCCAATGCCTGAACGATCGCCGCTCCCATTGCCTGACAGCCGAGCAGATTCATTCCCGCTGACATGATATCGCCTGTGCGATCGCCCCGATCCAACACTTTTAACACAGCCTGCTCAATTCGGTTGGCGGCTTCCGGTTCATCTAACCCATAGCGCAACATCATCGCCGCACTGAGAACCTGGGCGATCGGGTTTGCCTTGTCTTGTCCGGCAATATCGGGCGCAGACCCGTGAACTGGCTCAAACACACCAGGTCCAGAAGCTCCCAGACTGGCAGACGGCAACATCCCAATGCTGCCCGTGAGCATTGCCGCCGCATCTGAGAGAATGTCACCAAATAAATTCCCGGTGACAATGGTGTTAAATTGCTTAGGGTAGCGCAAAAGCTGCATGGCGGCGTTGTCTACATACAAGTGAGATAGCTCCACATCGGGGTATTCCTGGGAAAGTTGGGTGATGCGATCGCGCCACAGTTGCGACACCTCTAGCACATTTGACTTATCGACGGAACACAGTCTTTTGCTGCGCTTTCGAGCAGTCTCAAATGCGACTCGTCCAATGCGATCGATTTCTGACTCGCTGTAGACCATCGTATTCACGCCGCGCTTTTCGCCCGTTTCGGTGGCAAAAATTCCCCTCGGTTGCCCAAAGTAAATTCCGCCCGTTAGCTCTCGCACGACCATGATATCTACGCCTTCGACCACTTCCCGCTTTAGGGTCGAAGCATCCACCAACTGCGGCAAAATCTGAGCCGGACGCAAATTTGCAAATAGCCCCAACCCAGCCCGTAAACCCAGTAGCCCACGTTCAGGGCGCTGATCATTCGGCAAAGAATCCCATTTCGTGCCGCCGATCGCCGCCAGCAACACAGCATCACTATTTCGGCAGATTTCCAGCGTTTCGGCAGGTAGGGGGTTTCCTGTTGCGTCGATCGCCGCCCCGCCCATCAGCGCTTCCTGAAACTCAAACTGAATCTCAAGCTGTTGCCCCACCCGCTTTAGCACGTCTACCGCGACTGCCATAATTTCGGGGCCAATGCCATCGCCAGGAAGCAACGTAATCCGGTAGTGTGCCATGAATCGCTCTAAAGGTGAAGTGGTTTAGGTAGAGTGCTGCCGATAGGGGATTGAAATCGGGTGCATCCCACTTTTGTAGCCCTCACCCTAAATCCCTCTGCCAAAGCGGGAGAGGGACTTCAATCCGGCTCCCCCTCTCCCTTTTTGGGAGAAGGGGTTGGGGGATGAGGGCAAACTTGCAAAACTGGGATGCACCCTTGAAATCGGCGACTCAAAGAAGTCGCAGATCTGTCGCGATGTATGCCTATCGTCAGCGATTCAGTATTCTATCCCAAATCTGGGAATCAACTTCTTAGAATCCTGTTGACATCGCTCCTTATAAATTGTCTAACCCGTTAGGATTAAAACACCCTATCCTGCGGAGTCAGAAGCATCATGTCAGGAGAAATTCTTAGCTCAACTACGCTTCAGCAGCTTTACGAAACTGATTTTGCAGAATGGTTAGACACGACCGCGCAACTGCTCAAGCAGCGGCGATTTACAGAACTTGATCTAGATAATCTAATTGAGGAAATTGAAGCGTTGGGCCGCAGTGACAAGCGTGAAATTCGCAGTCGATTAATCAAGCTGCTGTCGCATCTGCTTAAGTACACTTACCAGCCAGAGAAACGCAGTAAAAGCTGGATATCTACAATCTTGGAGCAACGAAGGCAAATTTCGCTGGTTTTAGAGGACAGCCCTAGCCTCAAAAACTATGTCACCGAAGTGTTTGTAAGTTGTTATGAGCGGGCAAGACGCGACGCAGCCGACGAAACGGAACTCGCTATCGACCTATTTCCGAAATCTTGCCCCTTTGCTGAAGCTGATGTACTAACTGATGGATGGTTGCCCAATCTTTGATGTAGATGTAAGCGATCGCCCCTCTTCAACCGAATTTAGGGACTTGCGGACAAATAACATTCCAACGTAGGGGCATTGCAATGCAATGCCCCTACCGACATTCATCGCTAACTAGGTACTTTATTTTTGCGCTTGTCTCTTAGAGCATTGCAAGCTCATGCAGAAGCAACATAATGGCTGACAAAAGCAATGTAATGGCTGACAAAAGCATTGCAAGCCCATGCAAAAGTTATGTAATCGCTTACAGAAGCATGGCGATCGCTGAGGGTGCATCCCAGTTTTGCAAGTTTGCCCTCATCCCCCAACCCCTTCTCCCAAAAAGGGAGAAGGGGAGCCGGATTGAAGTCCCTCTCCCAAAGCGGGAG
>JAAUQZ010000013.1 GCA_012033355.1 Leptolyngbyaceae cyanobacterium RM1_406_9
GAGTTTTTAGATCTGCAAAGGTTTGAGCTAACCGATGGCGATGTTCAGCCAGATTAGAGATGGGTACAATCATTTCGCTGATATCAGGTTGAAAGTAAGCCAAACCGCCATTTTCGGCGATCGCCCCTACCACAGGTAAATAGCTCACTAACCCATTTACCCAGCCTGCCGAACGTCCTGTCACAATTAGGACGGGGATATTGGCGATCGCCAGTTCTTGTAAAGCTTGCAGCAGCTTTGGTGTAAACTTACCTCGATGAGTCAATGTGCCGTCCATATCGGTAGCGATCAGACGGACCCGTTTCAACACATTCTGCGATGAAGCCTGAGATAGAGGAATAAAAGACATACAATTAAGTAGCAATTTCTGCACTATCTATCATCACTTTATTTTTAGGGCTATTTATGGCATTGACCACAGATCAGCGCAATTATTATTATTTATTAGAAGCAGCCCGCACTGGCATTCACAAACCAATTCTGGCAGCACTTTATGAGGTTCATGACAGTCCTAGATTGACGGATGGTGAAACCGGATTGGGAATTTCGCCAGCCAACCGAATTCCGCCAGATCAGGTGAATACGTTTCCCGAACAGGTCCAGTATGCTGCCAACACCCTTCGCAGTATCACCAATCGGCTTACGGCCCAGGGCTGGAAGAGTGATGAGATTTGGGATAGGGATGAGGGTCGCTATACCGATCGCTTTGTGGAGGCGATCGCCAAAGGTTACGCTCCGCCTGCTAACGACCCCGCTGCTGCTCGATTAGAAACGAGCAATACCAAAAAGCTACTCAGCGCCTATGTAGAAGATCTCACCATAGACTATAAGGCAGACCAACTGCCTCACAACTTATTTAATCTTGATCCAAATCTACTCACCTTCACCGAACGGCTGACGCGCTATTACACAGGTTTACCCTATCAACGTGAGGCATTGCTAGAAGCAGTGCGGCTGTGGCGCAAATTGGATCATCGAGAAGCGGCGATCGCCTCTTTTAACCTATCCAATCCTAATGAAGCCACTCTCGATCGCGCTCTGCTGCAATTTATCCAACAGATTTCCCCTAATTACTCTGGCTATCCCCATCAGCGTGAGGCGCTGCTGCGACTGGCGCAGCTTTGGCGACAACTGGACTCGCGGGAAGAGGCGATCGCCACCATTCAAGCTCAGCCCACAGGTGAAACAAACCTGGAAATTGTTGATCCGGCTCTAATTGCCTTTGCCCAGCGAATTCCTAAGTTCTATCAGGGTAAAGGTGAACAGCGAAACGCACTCACCGAAATGTTTCGCCTTTGGCGCAGATTGGACTCACGGGCTTCTGTGCTAACCGCACTGGGAATTAATCCACAAGTATTAGCTGCAAGCAACCCCGATCGCGCCACACTGGTAAATGCCGCTAGCCAGCTTGACCGAGAGTTACTAGAATTCGTCAAACTCATTCCCACCTCCTACCAAGAAACCGACGAACAGCGAGAAGCGCTGCTGCGATTAGTGCAGCTTTGGCGGGGACTGGATGCCCGTGAGAAAACCATTCAATCCCTATTTGAAGATTTGCGGCGGATGGAGCAAGCCCGCCGCGATTCCCAGGATGCTCCCCCCATTCCAGAACCGCCGCCACTGCCGCGCCGCCCTACCCGCTGGACTCCCAGCAACATTCGTGGACATATGTATACCTCAATCATTCCCAACGGCAACTTTACCTGGGCAGAGGCAACGCACGGGGGGACTAGAATGCCGCCTAATCAGGCAACGGTGGATGCAATAGTGAGAATTGCTCAACTGGCACAGCAAGCCCGCGATCGCATTGGTCGCCCCTTTCGCATCACCAGTTGGTATCGTCCCCCCGAAGTTAACCGCAGAGTTGGCGGTGCTTCAGCAAGTCGGCACATTGTCGGGGATGCGATCGATTTTACTGTGATGGGCTGAGTGGCAACCAGATTTACTGGGCGCTAGACCCCTGGTGGCCTGGTGGTTTGGGCCGTTATCAACAGTTCCCGGAGTTAAGTCACATTGATGCGCGGAGCTATCGGGCACGGTGGAAACACTAAGTCGTTTTAGTCAGCTTGCTTCAAACGACTTTCGCCTACATTTTTTTCATACCAGTTCATCATTGGGGTAGCGCTAATTCCGTGCAGCACGACGGAAATGATGACGGTTATGTAGGTAATCCAGCCAATTATTTCACCTGCCTGGTTTTCTAAGCCTTCGCCATAGGCATAGGAAAGGTAATAGAGCGAACCTACGCCCCGAATGCCAAACCAGCCAAAGAGTAGACGGGTTGTAGGATGAAAGCGATCGCCCAATGTACTCACCCACGCCCCCACCGGACGAATCACAAAAATTAGCAATCCTGCAACCAACAGTGCAGGTCCAGCAAAGCGCAGAACTGGCTCAACTCGTATCAATGTTCCTAGCAGCAGAATGATACCAATCTCCATCAACTTTTCAACTCGCTCAGTAAATTCCAACTGCGATATTTTTTTCTCGGTGTCCAGGCAGTTTCGCCGCACCGTTACACCCGCAACAAACACCGCTAAAAAACCGTATCCGTTAACGACTTCGGTGAGTGAATAAGCGATTAGAATCGTGCCCAACGCAATGAAGTCTTCCATCAACTCATCGATTGCCCCTTTTTTACGAAATCGATGACTGGCCCAGACGACTGCTTTAGCGATGACGATGCCCATGATAATGGCAGCGGCGATCGCCCACAGCAAATCAACTGCCACCCATTGCCTAAACCAGTTGTCTAAATTCTCATCCTCAATCCAGTGCAGCCCAAAATAGACAAATGGAAACGCTAGCGCATCGTTTAGCCCCCCTTCTGAAGTCAAGCCAAACCGCAGTTCATCTTGATCTTCCGTATGAGCAAGCTGCACCTCCGAAGCCAATACCGGATCGGTCGGAGCCAAAATTGCCCCCATCAGCACCGCCGCCCCCCATCCCAGCCCCAACAGCCAGTGCCCCACCGCTGCCACCGCAAAAATTGACAGCGGCATCAGCAGCCCAATCAGCCGCACCGTCGAATTCCAGGCAACCGGGTTGAGCGGTCGATTCATCTTTAGCCCACAGCTAAACAGCGAAACGATGACTACAAATTCCGTTAGCCGCTCTAAAAATTCTGCCTCTGGGCGCAAATCAATCAGGCTAAATCCATAAGGTCCTAGTAGAGTTCCTACAACCAAATAGATCAGCGCAAAGGAAAGCGGCAGCCGGGAAATCCACCCCGATCCCAAAGTCACCGCCAGGAGTAAAAGACCAATGACTAGCAAATCCAGAATATAAGTACTTACCACGCTTTCCATCGCCTTATTCAGAAATCCTGTTTGAGCATAATCGGCAGCAAGACAAGTTCAATCAACTGAAAGAGGGAAAGGGACGGGGGATGAGGGATGAGGGATGAAAGGGGGCAGGGGGCAAGTATGTGTAGATGCTGCATCAAAATTCCATAATGTAGGCTGCTGCGATAAAGTGTAATGAGGACGAGCCACAGCTTAAAAGCTCCCATAGCTTGCAGCTACACCGATTGAAGATAGATTAAAGCCATTATGTTTGATGCCCTTTCCGAGCGTTTAGAAGTAGCCTGGAAAAAACTCCGGGGACAGGACAAGATCTCTGAATCGAATATTCAAGATGCGCTCCGGGAAGTTCGTCGTGCCTTGCTGGAGGCAGACGTAAACCTTCAGGTTATTAAAGATTTTATTGCTGAAGTGCAGGAAAAGGCACAGGGCGCAGAAGTCGTCACGGGAGTGCGTCCTGACCAGCAGTTCATCAAAATTGTCTATGACGAACTGCTAGTGCTAATGGGCGAAACCAATGTGCCGCTAGCTGAAGCAGAGACGGCTCCTACCATTGTGCTGATGGCGGGTCTACAGGGAACGGGTAAAACCACCGCTTCGGCAAAACTGGCCCTGCACCTGCGGAAACAAAATCGCAGCACCCTGCTCGTCGCAACGGACGTGTATCGTCCTGCGGCAATCGATCAGCTAATCACGCTGGGTAAACAAATCGACGTACCCGTGTTTGACCTGGGCAGTGATGCGAATCCGGTGGAAATTGCCCGTCAGGGAGTCGAGAAAGCCAAAGCGGATGGCATTGACACTGTAATTATCGACACCGCAGGTCGCTTGCAAATCGACCAGTCGATGATGGCGGAGCTAGCCCAAATCAAAAACATCGTAAAACCGGATGAGGTTTTGCTGGTAGTGGACGCGATGACAGGTCAAGAAGCTGCTAACCTGACTCGCACGTTTCACGACCAGATTGGCATTACGGGAGCAATTCTGACGAAGTTAGACGGTGACACCAGAGGCGGCGCGGCTCTATCGGTGCGCCAAATTTCAGGGCAACCTATCAAGTTTGTCGGCGTGGGCGAAAAGGTTGAGGCGCTGCAACCCTTTTACCCCGACCGCATGGCTTCCCGAATTTTGGGCATGGGCGATGTCCTGACGCTGGTAGAAAAGGCTCAGGAAGAGGTAGACCTGGCAGAAGCTGAGAAAATGCAGGAGAAGATCCTCTCAGCCAAGTTTGACTTTACTGACTTTTTAAAGCAAACTCGCCTGCTGAAAAACATGGGTTCCCTCGGCGGCATCATGAAAATGCTTCCCGGTATGGGCAAGCTGTCGAGCGAACAGCTTGAGCAGGGTGAGGTGCAGCTTAGACGGGCAGAGGCGATGATCAACTCGATGACGCTGGAGGAACGCCGCGACCCTGACTTGCTCTCTGGCTCTCCCAGCCGCCGCCGCCGGATTGCCAAAGGTTCTGGCTACGGGCTGGATGACGTGAGTAAGTTGGTGAGCGATTTCCAGAAAATGCGATCGCTGATGCAGCAAATGGGCAAAGGCCAATTCCCCGGTATGGGAATGCCTGGAATGGGCGGTATGTTTGGCGAACCTGCAATGGGTGGCGGTGGCGGCGCTAGACCGGGCTGGCGCGGCTACCCTGGCGGCGGCGCACCTCCCAAGAAAAAGAAGAAGGAGAAAAAGAAAAAGGGATTTGGCACGCTGTAGGCGATCGCCTCACCTCTAAAGGGAGCCGTCTGGGGTAAGCTGCTGCGATTCCCTAGACTCCCTACCCTCTGCGCGGTATTCAACTTCAACAAAAATCCCTTCTGCGCCTTCTGGCATTGGTTGAAATTGCCAGGTTCTTACGGTTTCTAAAGCATTTCGATCAAGCAGTACGGATCCGCTAGAGCGCATCACAAGAACATTGGTCACTCGACCGTCTGCGTCAATGTCAATCATCAGTTCGACGATTCCCTCTGCACCAAATAAATGTGCTTCCTCTGGGTAGGTGACGGAGCAGCGATCGCACCTGAGCGAGTTTTGTGGCTCTGTCGTGTCTGTTTGGGCAAGGCTAATCTGCACTGCTTGAGGAACCAGCAAAAGTCCTGTTCCTAACAAAAGACAAATCAATGTTTTGGGGATCATTGCGTAAGTTTTCCTGGCTGCAAAACTGACTGGCTGCAAAACTAAGCATTTCCAAAACCAGGATAGGCGATCGCCCATTCATGAGGATGTTTAAAAAGTCTGATCTGTAACCCAAAAGCTTGTAGGGGCGTAGCATTCGGGCAAAAATTTCGGTCTATTGCAGGGTCTATCTGCCGAATGCTACCCCCTTACGGGGACATTCGCCACTTTCTAAATATCCTTGGAGGGAAGACCTTGAGAACAAGCGAATAGACTATCAGTTAGACCGTGCGATCGCTATCTCAGCGGCTATCATATTAGATAACAATGCTAGAATTATAGGCTGTTGCTCTGCACTTGCAGAGCGATTTGCCAATGACTAAGATATTAGACTTGCAATTGGAGTAACATTTTCAGGCATGATCAAATTGCGATTGAAGCGGTACGGCAAAAAGCGCGAGGTGAGCTACCGGATTGTAGCCATGCATAGCAGCACCCGTCGGGATGGTCGCCCTCTGGAAGAACTAGGATTCTATAACCCTAGAACCGATGAGACTCGGCTAGAGGTTCCGGCAATCGTCAAGCGCCTCAAGGAAGGAGCGCAGCCAACCGATACCGTGCGCCGCATTTTAGAAAAAGCCAACGTATTTGAACAGGTCAAAGCCTGATTAGCCTGTGTCTGATCCAGTCGTTGCGAATTCTGCTCAACCATCAACTGCCAGTCCTGATTTTGCTGGGCTGGTTAAGTTTTTGGTAGAGCCTTTCCTGGAATCACCTCAGTCTCTCAGCGTGGATTGTGAAGTTTCTCCACGCCGAGGGCGAGTTCTCGTGCGACTGGCATTTGAGGGAGAAGACAAAGGGCGGGTGTTTGGTCGAGGTGGGCGAAATATTCAGGCAATTCGGACTGTTTTGCAGGCAGTGGCTCAGACTGTCGGCTATTCAGCGCATCTAGATGTTTATGGCAGTCATTCCAATAGTCGTGAAGCAGACGCAGACGATAAGTCATCATCGGACAGATCCTCATCAGATAAGCCATCACCGCCCCGATCTCAGCCTCGCCGCCCTCCCAAACCCCGTTCGTAGCGCTTAATTTTGAATGGGAACACTCGTTATTAATCTGCCTAGCTCTGAAAGTGCGATCGCCCTGGCTGGGCAGCGTGAAGAAAACCTCAAGCAACTGGCACAGCAAACCGGGGCTACGGTTGTCTTGAGAGGGCAAGAACTGCTGATTTCGGGCACTGACAATCAGGTTGCTTTGGGTGAGCGTTTGGTGCGATCGCTCGAACCCTACTGGAGCATCGGCAAACCCATCACCGGGGTAGACATTCTCACCGCCCGTCATGCCCTGGACACGCAGCGCCAGGAAGACCTGCAAGACCTCCAGCGTGACGTTCTGGCTCGTACCCGTCGGGGTGAAGAAATTCGAGCCAAAACCTTTCGTCAGCGGCAGTATATCCAGGCAATTCGCAAGCACGACCTGACTTTTTGCATCGGCCCCGCTGGAACTGGGAAAACATTTCTAGCGGCGATCATTGCTGTGCAAGCACTGCTGTCCAACGAATACGAGCGGCTAATTTTGACTCGTCCTGCCGTCGAAGCGGGAGAGAAACTAGGCTTTTTGCCGGGAGATTTGCAGCAAAAGGTGAATCCTTACCTGCGACCGCTCTACGATGCGCTGCACGAAATGCTTGATCCGGAAAAAATTCCTAACCTGATGGAGCGGGGCGTGATTGAGGTTGCTCCTCTGGCTTATATGCGAGGACGAACGCTAAACAATGCGTTTGTGATTCTGGATGAGGCGCAAAACACCACGCCTGCTCAGATGAAAATGGTGCTGACCCGTCTGGGGTTTCGTTCGCGCATGGTGGTGACGGGCGACATTACACAGACCGACCTGCCCATGAATCAGCAATCGGGGCTGGCGATCGCCCAAAAGATCCTGCAAAACGTAGACGGCATTGCCTTCTGCCAACTGTCCAAAGCAGATGTTGTGAGAAACCCACTGGTGCAGCGAATTGTTGCAGCCTACGAGCAGTACGAGACTTAAAATATTCTTATAGCGTCCAGGTGGGTATGGGAAGACGACCTGAGAAAACAGCCATGAGAAAAGCTTTGCGATGGCGAGTGGTCTGGTTTATCGGACTATTCCTGCTGTGGCTGCTGTGCAGCGGTTCGGTTCTGGCTGGCACACTGTCCGATCGCCTGTCTCAATTCCCAGACTGGCAAACCAAGCCGATGGTGCAGTCTGCAACGGGCGATCTGGTCTACCCAGACTGGATCGCAGGTGACTGGACGGTGACAACTACGCTGCTGGACATGGCAGCCCCGCTAGCGCCAAACATTACCACACCCGGATTTGAGAGCAATGAGCAATACCTCAACCAGCCGATTACGTTTCAGGTGCGGTTTGTGGAGCAGCAGCCCCGGCTAAACGGCATTTTTTCCTCGCTGAGGTCACTGGTACGAGGGCAAAAGCAGATTGTGGCAGATCGGGCATTTAACGGGCAAAATTTGGCGGAGGCGTATTTGGGCGATCGCGCCGTTCTCTCAGTTCGCGTTGATCCCAACAATCCAAATCGGCAAATTACCCTGTTGCAGGGCGATCGCCAGTTAGTTTCCACCGTCACCGGACGCGCAACAGAAACTCCCGATCCCGACCAGTTTGTCACCACAGAAATCTTTCAGCAGATGTTTCGAGGTGCGCCCCAGCTTTACTTCAACGAAGTTGAAACCACCACTGCCTATCAGCGCCATGCTCCAGACCAGGATGCAGAACCGATCATTTCTGCCGATCAGGTGACAGCCATTTACCTTTCACCTCAAGACCCGGACTATTTCAAAGTTGGGGATATCCCCGTTGCGCTATACCGCTATCGGCTTGAATTTTCCCCCGCTGACCCGACCGACTTAGACCCAGGGGAATTGACCCATGCAAACACGCTTTTTCCAATTTGAAGCAGATTTTGTCGATTCTCTGCGCTGCATTCCCATGCAGGTGCGCCTCAAACTAGACACCTGTGGCATCAAGCTTAAGCTTCCTCAGTGGCATCGGTTCAGCGATCAGGAGCGCCAAACTTTAGTAGATTTACCTTGTGAAACTGAAACTGAAGTGCAGGCTTACCGCCAACTGCTGCAACGCCTGATTCTAGAGCGCACGGGTGAAGCGGCAACTGAATTGGCGATCGAACCTCACCCTGCCTGGAACGATGCAGAAACCGTCGCCGATAGCGTTCAGGCAAAAGCCTCAGAAATTGGCATAACCATTACTCCTGCTCAATGGACAAACCTCTCCCCAGAACAGCGGTTTGCCCTGATTAAATTGAGCCACTCTAACCACGAAAACGCCAACTTTTTACCCGCGCTTCACGAATTTCAAATCATTTAGCCTGAAAATTAGAGAAAAGCTGGAAAACCCTCAGTTTTGGGTTAAGTTTAACTGAGATCTGGCACCAGTAGCAGGGGGCATTGCACTAGAGCCTTGAGGTCAATCTCAGGCTCAAAGCTAAAAAACTCGTTAAAACGAGTTGGAATAGTCTTCTGGTAGGCATTTGAGTCCGTTGAAACGGACGTGAGCTATTAGCCCGGAATTGATTCCAGGGCGGGTCGCCTTAAGCTGAACGGGCAAGATGCCCATTCCACAGTAGGCTTGAACAAATTGCCCATTCACCTCGTTCCAAGGCTCTGCCTTGGAATGCAGCACTGGAGGCTCTGCCTCCTAAAACCAAGTGGCAGAGCCACTTCAAAGGCATTCCCAGGTAAAACTTGGGAACGAGTAAACCGTTATCCCTCATCCCTTATCCCTCATCCTTACCATTATCTCTTGCTACGGATAGCTATTCTAATAGCCGCTAAGAGACGATACTGAAGACGAGCGATTGAAAAAGACCGCACAAGCTTACTCATGAATATACACACCGTATCAACCCAACCCTTTCCCGACCAAAAGCCCGGCACCTCTGGGCTACGCAAGCGCGTTCCAGTCTTTCAACAGCTTCATTACCTGGAAAATTTTGTCCAATCGATTTTTGACAGTTTAGAAGGCTATCAGGGGCAAACCCTGGTTTTGGGGGGCGACGGTCGTTATTACAATCGTCAGTCGATTCAGACGATTTTGAAGATGGCGGCGGCGAGTGGGTTTGGGCGCGTATTGGTGGGGCAAGGCGGAATTCTCTCAACCCCAGCCGCCTCCTGTGTAATTCGCAAGAACCAGGCGTTTGGTGGAATTATTCTCTCGGCTAGCCACAACCCCGGCGGCCCAGAGGGTGACTTTGGCATTAAATACAATATTGGCAACGGTGGCCCTGCTCCTGAAAAAGTCACCGAAGCGATCTACGAGCGCAGCAAAACGATTGAAGGCTACAAAATCTTAGAAGCGCCCGATGTTGACCTGGATCAAATCGGGACATCACAACTGGGAGACATGACGGTAGAGGTGATCGACTCCGTATCGGACTATGCCGACCTGATGGAGTCGCTGTTTGACTTCGATCGCATCCGGCAATTGGTCACTTCGGGTCAGTTTCGTCTGTGTGTAGACTCAATGCACGCTGTCACGGGTCCCTATGCTCACGCGATTTTAGAACAGCGGCTAGGTGCGCCTGCTGGGACAGTCATCAACGGCAAACCGCTGGAAGACTTTGGCAACGGACATCCTGACCCCAACCTGGTTTATGCTCACGAACTGGTAGACATTATGTTTGGCGAAGATGCCCCGGATTTTGGCGCGGCTTCGGATGGAGATGGCGATCGCAACATGATCTTAGGTCATCAGTTCTTTGTCACCCCCAGTGATAGCCTTGCGATTTTGGCGGCAAACGCCAAACTGGTTCCGGGCTACAGCGACGGTTTAGCGGGAATCGCTCGCTCTATGCCCACCAGTCAAGCCGCCGATCGGGTAGCGGCTCAGCTTGGCATCGACTGCTATGAAACGCCAACGGGCTGGAAGTTTTTTGGCAACCTGCTGGATGCGGGCAAGGCGACCCTCTGCGGGGAAGAAAGCTTTGGCACGGGTTCCAATCACGTCCGCGAGAAGGATGGACTCTGGGCGGTGCTGTTTTGGCTGAATATCCTGGCGGCAAGGCAGCAGTCGGTCGAAGAAATCGTGCAGGAACACTGGCGCACCTATGGACGCAACTACTATTCTCGCCATGACTATGAAGGGGTAGATAGCGATCGCGCCAAAACCCTAATGGACAACCTCCGCGCCGCCACAGCCACCCTCAAAGGCAAACAGTTTGGCGCTTACACCGTCGAGTACGCCGACGACTTTAGCTACACCGACCCCGTAGACGGCAGCGTCAGTCAGAAACAGGGGCTTCGAGTTGGCTTCACTGATGGCTCACGCATCGTCTTCCGGCTCTCTGGCACAGGCACTCAGGGCGCAACACTGAGAGTTTACCTGGAGAGTTATGAGCCTGATCCCGCTAAGCAAGACCTGGATGCTCAAGATGCACTGGCAGAGTTGATTGCGATCGCCGATCAGCTAGCCCAAATCCGCACTCATACCGACATGGATAAACCAACAGTAATTACCTAATTAGCAGTCCTAAATCAATGGTAAGAAGAGTAGGTTGTGAGGGGTGCGCCCCTCACAATCCATTTAGGATGGCTATATCAATTTCCTGATTCTCAAGCTCCTATTTGGAAAATGTTTTTTGAAAGCTCCAGCTTTCCTTTACTCTGAGGAAACTGGAGCTTCCGCTTTTAGTCATGTAGTCTACAGGTTGGCGATCGCACCGGACTTGAGTTTTAATTGTGATGAAATGGTGAAGTGATTCTATTACAAACTGGGATAGTTTAATTTGTAGAAATACTTAATTAGAAATACGTTTGCATTAGCCTTGGGCTACTTTCACTAATAGGGGTCATCTTTAACTCAGTCCAGATACTGCTTAATCTACAAAACTTTTGGCTGACGCTAATGAGCAAGCGCATTGATCCGGCTTTAGCTTTGACCCTTTTGATTACAACCGGTTTGATTGTGGGCGGCATCAGCCTTCTGAGCAGGTTTACACCAGAACTGATGCCTGGTTTAGGGGTACAATCCAACCCAGCAGATAGTAAACGTTGGAATTCAGATCGCAGTTTAGCTCAGTTGACTATCTTAGGGGATACTTTCAGTGGTTACAGCACCTTTCGCTATGGCCCCTTTCAAGATGCCTTAAAAGAAATCGGTTTAGCACTGAGTTATGAGGATGAATTTGATCAGGCGGCACGGGCCGAGCGGTTAAATCGGGGTGAGACAGATTTAATCGTGACTACCCTAGACCAATTTCTCCAGCAACAACCTCAGGGACAAATCGTAGGATTAATCGATCGCACTGTCGGTGCGGATGCAGTTGTCCTGAATACAAAACAATATCCCAACTTAAAGTCATTGCTGGATTTGAACCAACTCGTACAGCAGGCACGATCGCAAGGTAAACGGTTGGGAATTGCGTTTGCAGGCGACACCCCAAGTGAATATCTGTCATTGGTGCTGGATACTAAATTTGAAGCGTTTAATCTATCAGATTTTGAAGTGATCCGCGTTGCCGATGCCTCAGAAGCGTGGGAACTACTGCAAGCTCCAGCGGGTTCGTCTGACGTTGATGTGGCGATCGCTGTCATTTGGGAGCCTTACGTGACCCAGGCGCGGCAGCAAGGCTATACCGTTGTTTTATCGAGTCAGGATGCACCAGGGGCGATCGTCGATGTTTTAGTTGCGTCAGAGCGGTTGATTCAATCCCAACCGGGGCTGCTCTCAGAATTGTTGGAAGCATACTATCGCCGCATTGATGCAAATATGCGCGATTCGGCACAACTGCAAGCACAAATTGCTGAAGATGGTGAGTTATCGCCTACTGATGCTGCTTCTGTGCTTCAAGGCATTGAATTTTTCACAGCTATTGAGGCCCAAGCCTGGTTTAACGATGGTATCTTGGAGCGTCGCATTGGTTCTACCGCCGCAGTGCTAACATTAGCGGGACGGTTAACCGAGGTGCCCCAAAATCCCACTGCTCTATTCAGTTCAGAATTTATCACCAGGGCAGCCAACAACACGCAAACTTTGATTGAATTGGTACGGGCAGATAACCCAGAATTGGCAGATCGACTAGCAGGTCAAGAAAGTGCTGCGAGGGTGGCTAATGCTCTGGAAAACAGCCAGATTCAAGCTGCTCCCGATATTGGTAATTTAGAAGTTAAGGGAGACGTTGGCTTTGGTGTTAGCTCAGCTCAGTTGACCGCTACAGGGCAGCAAACCTTGAACCAACTGGCGCAGGAAATCCAGGAGTTTAATACACAAACAGTGGCAGTGCGGGTGATTGGGCACACCTCTCAAACCGGAACGGCTAGCCTTAACCAAGCCTTGAGTCAGCAGCGAGCACAGGTGGTAGTCAACTATCTGCGGAATCAGGGCGTGCAGCATAGCATTGTGGCAGAAGGCAAAGGGTTTAGCGAACCGCTACCTGGCATTGCTGCGACAGATGCACGCAATCAACGGACTGAGATTCGTCTCGTTCGCCTCAATTAAGGGATCGTTGAGGGATGTACTGAGTTGAGGGTTCTAGTCTGGATAGAGATGCCCCAAAACCCATCTCCCATCCCTCATTCCTACCCACAGGAAAACCTAGATGAAATCACAATCAAGCTCTCCTGGAGGGTTATCCTCACACGAAGGAATAGCGTCACATCTGGAGGTAACTGCTATAACACCAGACGAGGTGTTAGTTCAAGCAGTGCAGCACAACCCAACTGCGTTCGCAGAACTTTACCGACGGTATCTTACCCCTGTTTACCGCTATCAAATGGCTAGAGTTAGCAATGCCCATGATGCACAAGATCTAACTGCTCAAACGTTTCTGGCGACGCAAGAGTCTCTCACTCACTATCGTCATCAAAATAAGTTTGCAGCCTGGTTAATGTCCATTGCCAGACGCAAAGTAGCCGCTCACTTTCGGCGTAAGCGACCTACTTTGCCGCTGGAGATGGCAGAACATATTGCCCACTCAACAGCAAGTGCTGAGGAGATGCTCGATCGCCAGTTGTTGGAAAGTATGCAATTTTTGACCGCCCAAACCGCCCGGACGGGCAAGATGCCCATCCCACAAAAGCTGTTTAGGGATAGCTTGATTTGGACTGCTCAATGAGTTGCTGAAACTCGACTAAAGCCTCCTGATGCAGTTCCCCAGCGACCCAGGTGAAATCATTGTGTCCTGCACCTTCTACCCAAAGTGAGAGCTTTGGCTCTGGTGCAGCATCGTACAGCCTTTGACCATGCTCAACGGGAATCTCTGTGTCTGCCTTACCGTGCATGACGAGGACAGGGCAGTCAACCTGAGAAATTCTTTCCAGGTTAGGAAACTTATCAAACGGCAAGATAGGGATAGGCACCACTACCCGAAAAGCAGAGGTAAAGGTACTTTCCAAAACTAATCCCGCTACTGGATGGTGGGTCGCTAGCTCAACCGCTGACCCTCCCCCCACCGACCGCCCATAAAGGATAATTTGATCAGGAGGTATCCCAAGCTGCTGGGTGAGATATTGGTAAGCCGTTTCAGCCTCTTCATAGGCATTGCGCTCACTCGGTCTGCCGTCACTCGTGCCATAGCCGCGATAGTCATAGGCAAAAACGCTAAAGTCCCAGCTATGTAAGCGGTCTAACATCGGACGAATATCACCCAGGTCTTCGGCATTGCCGTGAATGTAGAGCAGGGTATAGGTCGCTTCTGGGTTGGGTAGGTGTATCGCTGAAATCTTCTCACGCTCAGTGACAGGGAGTTTGAGAATTTCTGCTGTGTCTTGATAGCTGGCAGGCTGCGGCAAAAAGATCATGCTATCTGCCATAAAAAAGACATACACCATGAAGAAGATGTATATGAAGATGAGCGATCGCACCAGTCTCTTCCAACTGAGTTCCCCGATCAGTAGCCTTCTTAGTCTTGATTGCGGCATTACACCCTACAGCACATGAAGATTGTCACTATCTAAACGCTATTTAAACCAGGTTTGCTTGAGTACATCATGATCCCAATCTGCCAGTTCTGCTGCTGCCATGTAAGTGCTTTGGAGAAACGTCATTAAGGTGCGATCGGGATCTTCAGCTTCACGCACGGCATCCAGAGGCAAAATGAATTCCCCCAGTGCCTTATGATAAAAGGCTGATTCAGGCTGCACAGTTGCTTTACCAAATCCATCCGGCGTGGGATAGGCGTAAGAATAAAAGGCAGGATAGCCCAATCCTGCTCCGGGCCAAAAGCCAGCGCTACTCACTTCCTGGGAATAGGCTTCTTTAGCAACCGCATCGGGCAAGTTGGGAACACCACCCGGATGTTCTGGAGCAGGTCGTCCTGAAAAGCGAGTGACGGCTAAGTCAAAGCTTCCCCAGAAAAAATGCACGGGGCTGACCTTACCCGCAAAGTGAGAGCGAAACTCACGAAAGACGCGCTCACTTTGTAGCAGAATGCGCCAGCAGCGATTGGCATAGTCTGCATCGTAGGACTGGTGAGTTTCGTCCTGCTCAAACGGAATCGGATCGGTGACTTCATTCGGCGTGGTGTTGATCTTGATGGAAATATCAAGGTCAGTCAAAGCCTCCATGACCGCTTGGTAGAAATCTGCAACGGAGCGAGGAGCCAGTTCAACAGTGCGCTGTTGTCCTTCGCTGGTGCTGATTTGCAGTTGATGCTCAATGAAATCAAAGTCAATCTGAAAAACGCGGTTGTCGTAGGGAATCGTCGTCGTCGTTAGCCCCCGCGCCGTCAAATATAGCGGCAAGTGCCAGGAGTGATTGATCCAGGGAGTCTGCACCATCCGGATCTTGCCCACAACCTGAGTCCACATATGTAAGGTTGTGTAAGTGTCTTGCCAAGCATCCAGATCTAAGCTGGGCCAAAGATCAGACATGAGATTTACAATTTAGAGGAATCGAAGAAAAATTACAGTTTGTGAGAAGTTTAACACTTCAGTGCTTGGCTGCCTCCACTTCGTAGCATTTTAGAATTAGTGATGAAAGCTTATCTAAATCTTCAATGGAAGAGATAATGACTCTTGATGCGGCATCTCCCAAAGAAGCTGACATTTCTTGAACTTCAAAATTGGGAGCAAGTGTTTTAACGTCGTCCACAGATAGCCGTGTAACGAAGCTTTTTCTCTTAGCAGACAGGTAGAATCTCAGAAACCACCAGGTGGTTTTACCCACATTGACACCAAAGTAAGAAACGACATCTTTATATTTGGCTTCTAGTTGATAAAGTTTAGAGGTTGCTGCAATCGCTTTGACTTTTTCAAAAGCCTCTAATTCCTCCGTCGTTGTTTCTACTTTAGACTCTTCTAAATCAGGCTCTTCTTCATCTTCAACTTCAACGATGTCAGGTTGAACTATAGGTTTGCTATCTTCATGTGTCTGTCCCATCTCTTGAGTAATTGAGCGAGTCATCAACTCTACTAAGCTACTTTGAATTGCCTTTTTAACAATTGGCTCAAATCGTTGAATCTTTCTATCGTTAATTTGTCCTTCAATTTCGTAAGTAGGAGAGGTTTTACTAAGTTCTTTTAACAAAAATCTCATGAATTCCTTAGATGGAGAACGCAGTATGCCCCCAACTAGCTCTGTCATGCCTTTTACATAAACGAGTTCTTCAGCATGGCGCTTGATTGTACTTTCATCAAAATTATCTTTGTGGAAAAACTTTAGATTTTCTAAATCCTTTGAATCGTATTCAAGGATGTTAAAGCTGAAAAACGGCTCCTTATCCATCACATTAGTTGCTCGGAGATCGGTAAAGAACCGATATTCGACTCCGTTAGTTACAACAGCCACTTTTGTTGCAATTAGCCCATTGAAGTAACGGCTTAACTGACCATCGTGAGTTTCAGCTTTTTGACCGCGCGCTTTTGCTTCAACAATCATAATAATCGTGTCATCAATCGCTACGGCATAATCTACTTTTTCAAATTGCCCAGCTTTTTTGATAGCGAAGTCTGCTACGTATTCAGGTCTGACTTCGGAAGGGTCGTAGCAGTCGTAACCAAGAGTGTTGATAAAGGGCACAATGAGTGCCATTTTTGTGGCTTCTTCTCCAACAACTTGATCAACTCGTTTGCGAATCTGCTCAGAAAGTTTAGCGATTTCCTCAGTAAAACCCATTTTGCCTTGCCAACCTTTAGGGAAATTTATCTAATCAAGAATACTGACTAGACTCAAAGTTCCCGTAAAGTTTACAAAGATCACCGCAGAGTTCGAGAGCTTCTATGAAGCTTGCGTTAATTCCTATGAGCGTATTTAATTTTCAATTCTTACCTACAAAATCTCATTGCGGCTGGCGGCTCCTAGCTGGTTGCTTTCTAAGCGGCTGAGTTCTCCGGGGGTGAGCGTGGGTGGAATTGAGGATTGGGTGCCCCATTGGGCGGTCAGGTTTTGTAGCAGAATGTCTTGCTGACTGCGGAGTTCGTCGAGGTTCCAGCCTCGGTTGATGATGGCAAACCAGACTAAGCCGCGATCGCGCGTTGAAATTGCTCCTGCCAGGGAGCTAACGTCTGCCAACGTGCCCGTTTTGACGGCTGCCGAAATAGGAATGCGACGACCGGAAAGAGTGCCGCGATCGCGCCCAATCACGGGAAACAGATCAGCTACATTCAGGCTTTTGGGCTGTAAATTGCGCTGAATCGCCGTTAGCATCGCAACGACTGCACGGGGCGAAATCCGATTTTCAACGCCCAGCCCAGAGCCATTAATCAGCTGAATTTCTTCAATCGGCACATTTGCGGTGTTGGCACAGAGTTGTGCCACCCTATCAGCCCCACCCAGCGAGTCTGCCAGCATTTCAGACATGACGTTGTTGCTGTAAATGTTCATTGCCTTGAGAATTTGAGACAGCGGCAATGAGCTATGCCGAATCAGGGGTTGGGGGCTGCGGCTGTTGACCTGCTCTAGCGGGACAGCCTGCACTGAGCCTGCAATCACAACCTGGGGACGGGGCGTGTTGGATGGGAGCATCCGATATTGGTTTTCGACCTCACCCGACCAGAGCATAGAATTAATGCCCTGCCGCAGCAGGTTGCCAGCGGTTACAGGGTCGGTTTCATAGTTCATGGCAAAATCGCCTGTAATCACCAGGTTTCCGGTAATGCGGTTGATTCCTGCCTGGTTGAGGGCGTTGCCGAGGGCGATCGCCTCTTCCCACACAAAAAACGGGTCGCCACTGCCCTGCACAATCAGATCACCCTGCAACGTTCCTGCTTCAACGGGTCCGGTGGCGCTAACTAGCGTTTCAAACTGATGGTCGGGTTCCCAGGTGAGAAGTGCAGCCAGAGTCGTGGCAATTTTTGTGAGCGAAGCGGCGGGCAGGGGAACGTTTCCCTGGTTTTCTGCCAGAATTTGGTTTCCTTCCTGAATCCACACTCCCTGCTCCGTGGCAAGTAAATCCTGCTGGGTCAGTTGGGTGAGATGCTGCTGCATGGCAGTCTCAGCCTTTGCGTCTGGAGTAAACTCAGGCTGGAGCAAAACCTGCACCTGAACTGCATCTAGCCAGGTTGACCAATTTGCAGATTTGAGTGTCCGAATTTCGGAGGCATTCAGCCAGGTTGAGAAAAAGTTTGAAAGCAACAGATCTAGCACACGTCGTCTTCCTTTAAGAGACTTGAAGTAAACCCGATAAAATGGGAATGGACTTGCGAGGCGTTTGTTCCGGTCTTAATGAGTTTTAGCGTTTATCAGCAGCCAGACACAATCTATGGCCAGACCTGACCAAAATCAAGTGTTGCGGCGTTTGCCGATTGTGGTAGGCATTTTGGCAGGTTCGCTGCTGATGGTTAATCGCCTGCTTAATCCAGACCCAGGTGATTTTCAGGCGCGGTCGGATGCATTGGGAATCATCGTCAGCGCTCTATTAATTCTAACGGGACTGCTGTGGCAGCAGGTACAGCCGCGATCGCCCGAAACCGTTGAGCTAATTGGCGAAGAAGGATTTGAGCTAGCGCCAAACCTGCCAGAACCCGTGAAAATAGAGCTGGCCTGGGCTTCTCATTTACTGCTGACTAATACGGTGACGCGATCGCTTGTCGTCTACTACCAGGGGCAAGTGCTGTTGCGACGCGGCATTTTAGCTCCCAACGCAGAAGTGAAGCCAGGAGACATCCTGAAGCGGGTGTTGGAAAAACAAAAGCCTGTGTATTTGGTCAGCCTCAAAATCTATCCAGGGCGAGTCGAATTTGATTACCTGCCGGAGAATACTCAAGGGGTGATCTGTCAGCCCATCGGCAGTGAAGGAGCGCTGATTCTTGCGGCTAATGCTCCTAGAAGCTATACGCAGCAGGACGAAGCCTGGATCGCCGGGATTGCCGATAAGCTAGCAGATACCCTGAATCGATTTTCGCTAGTGTAACGAGGCTTAATTACGTGGAGACATTATAAATGGCGGTTTTGTACTGGTCGCTGGTCGCGCTAATGGTAGTCGGTGTGGTTGGGGCGGTTGTTCCAGGACTTCCTGGAACCAGCCTGGTGGTAGTGGCGATCGCCATCTGGGGCTTTGCTCAAGGATTTGCGGGACTGTGGATTCCAATCGCGGTCGCTATCACAGTCCTGCTGCTGAGCGTAGGCGTTGACTTGCTAGCAACCTACTGGGGCGCAAAAAAGCAGGAGCCAGCAAATGGGGTCAGATTGGAGCGATTGTGGGCTTGCTGCTGGGCTTCTTTGGGTTGCTGCCAGCACTGCCATTTGGCGGCCCCTTGCTGGGGATTCTCATTGGCCCACTTGCGGGAGCCATTATTGGCGAATACCTCTATCGGAAAGACTTAACATTGGCGGTCAAAGCCGGAATTGGCATCGTAGTAGGGTCATTGATCGGCAACCTGATCCAGGCTCTGCTAGCGATCGCCGCTGTCGTAGTCTTCCTCGTCTCAACCTGGCCCCAAGTGCAAGCGTTTTAAGCAGAATAGCACTGACTTACGGGGTTAAGATCTGCGACTTCTGCGAGAAGTCGCAGATCTTAGCGCTCACTTTTTGCTTACTCCTCATCCCCCATCCACCAGCACTCTCAGAGCGACTTTCATCTCTTCAGCAGTGGTTGTGGCGGTGCCAAACTGCCGCACGACGATGCTGGCGGCCAGGTTGCCTAGAACGGCTGCTTCCCAGGGAGATGCACCGACGGTGAGGGCGATGGTTAGCGCGGCTGCTACGGTGTCTCCGGCTCCGGTTACGTCAAATACCTCGGTGCGATTAAAGGCGGGGATTGCAGAATAATTGCCATCGCGGTCAAACAGGCTCATTCCTTCTTCGCCTCTGGTAATCAGGATGTGCTGCGCCTGAGTTAAGGCTAAAAGATCACGTCCGGCTTGCTCAAGTGCTGGAGGAGAGGCGATCGCATATCCCACTGCGAGTTCTGCTTCTGGCAAGTTTGGAGTAAACAAGAAGGCTCCTGTGTAGCGGTGCAGTTCGGTTTGAGCGTCCACGATGGTTTGACCCTGAGACAGGGCCGCATCAATGACTGGCTGCGTCAAACCTCCATCGCCGTAGTCTGAGCAGACGATCGCCTGAGCAAACTTTGACTGCTGCTGAATGTATTCTGCTAGCTGAAGCTGTAAGTCGGCAGCAGGCAAGCTATCCGATTTGCGATCAATTCTTACAATCTGCTGCGTTACTGATTGACGGGCGTGACCAGAGATACGGGTTTTGGTGACGGTAGGGCGATCGCGGTCAACCAAAATCCCTTGCGTATCAACCCCGGCGGTTTCAAAAATTTGCCTCAGCGCTCTTCCCTGGTCATCTTTGCCGACTAGCCCAACGGCTTTGACCTGCGCTCCTAGCTTGGCCAAATTGTAAACTGCGTTGGCTCCCCCTCCTGGCACCTGTCGCGTCGTTTCATGCCGCAGGATTAAAACGGGAGCTTCTCGTGAAATTCGCTCTACTTGCCCCGTAAGGAATTCATCTAGGGTGAGGTCGCCGACGACTAAAACTTGCGATCGCCCAAAATTCTCCAAAAGTTGCCAGAGCCGATCGGCCGCAGATCGGAGTTGAGCAGTAAAGTCAGCTTCTAAAAACATAAGGCGGAGGACAGGAGGATTGAAAGAGTAGGGGCGATCGCCCCGATCATAGATGAATGGGGGCGATCGCATCCTCTCAATCTCTAATCACCTGACATCAGCGGCGCAAACATCTCTTTAGGGATTACACCGTGAATTCCCTTGACGATATCGACAACCTGAGAAACCTCAAAGTCGATTGCTGCACTGCCAAAGAGAAGCGCATCTGGCTTGGTCAAGCCATACTCTTCATTGGCGATTCGCAAATATTCACGCACGGACTTCTTCATGGCTTCATCTAGATCTTCGTCCAGACCTACTGCAATCCATGCGTCCTCAGTTTCACCCATAGGCGTTTCTAGCGCCATGTCTTTGTGAACCGTGAGTTCAAACGTGGGCGTGAGAGAACACTCAATGGCAGTTAATGCGACCTCACCATTTCCTTGAGCGCAGTGAGGATCGCCTGAATAAAATAGTGCGCCGGGAACCTGAACAGGCAGATAGAGACTACTGCCAACGCCCAACAGCTTGATATCTATGTTGCCGCCATAAATGCCGGGAGGCACTGAGTTAACAGCATCCTCCGGATCAGCGGGCACAACGCCCATAATTCCCATGAAGGGCTTCAGCGGAATGTCTAAGTTGGGTAGTCCATTGGCTGGCTTGAAGATACCAATATCATTTTCCCGGTCTAGAGGAATGACTTTGGTGTAAATCGGGGCATCGTTTTCAGGATATTCTCCTGGCAGTGAGCCTCTACCATGACGGTTAGAAATCACACCATAGGGTACACGATAGTCAATGCTGACGGTTTTGATTTCCAGCACGTCTCCGGGTTCTGCTCCCTCTACATAGATTGGACCAGTGATGACGTGGGGTCCAGGGCCAGTCTTTTCAACTTCTGCTTTGATTTGCAACTGGTCAGGCAGAATGTCTGATTCGGCAATGCCGCCGCCTGTGAGAAATTCAACAGTGTCGCCCTGGTCAGCCAAAATGCCTTCGTGGGAAACGGTTTGCATGGTAATCAGATCGCCCGACTGCACCCGCAAAATTGGCTCACTGTCTGGCTTAAACAATTCTCCCCAAATCACGTTCCCAAGAACAGACATCACTTCATGGGCTTGCCTTGCTGACGCTGGAGAGGGGAACACACCGCCTACCGTTGCCCACAGGGAAAGGGCGATCGCTGCGGTAATGCCTGCCGTCAACCTCAACCTGCGAAACCGTAAACTTCGCCCTCTAAACGTTTCAACGATCAGCCTAATACCTGAACGAATTTGATCTACAGGTTGCTCTAGCCGAAATCCTTGCTTTTTTCTCACCTTTGTTTCCTCATTCGCTCCTACACCTGCATTCAAGGACTTCTGTCAGAGTTAGAACGCGTAAATCCTGAACCCGAAAGCTCCTTAAATCCCGGTAGACGTGATTTAGTGAACAGGTTTTCAGGGATGAATTTTGTAGCACAAGCTACAATTTTTCGGTGCTATTTCAAAAACGTCACAGTAAAACCAGCCTTCCTTTTGTCAAAACGTATCCCATAACACAACGCATACTTAAAACTCAAGGGAATCTGAATCTTACGAGATTCACAGACTGTTTACAGATTACAAATAGCCCTGGATTCGGTTGTGCATATGCGAATTCTACTCGTCGAAGATGATGCGAGGCTGGGCGAGGCGCTTTCGGAAGCGCTGATTGACCAACGCTATGTTGTTGATGTTGCCAGGGATGGCGAGAAAGGGTGGCAGCAGGTCACAACATTGCCCTATGACTTGATTTTGCTGGATATTACGCTGCCCAAGTTGGACGGCATGAGTTTGTGTCAACGTCTGCGAATTCAGGGGTATCACCAACCGCTGATGATGCTGACGGCCCGTGATACTAGTGCTGACAAAATTGCTGGGCTGGATGCGGGAGCCGATGACTATATGGTGAAGCCGTTTGACCTGCCGGAACTGCTGGCGCGAGTTCGAGCGCTGTTGCGGCGCGGTGGTTCTGGTTCGTCTCCAGGAATGCAGTGGGGCAGCTTACGGCTTAATTCCAGTACGTATGAGGTGCAGTATGGCGATCGCCCTCTCCGCCTTACTCCCAAAGAGTTTTCCATTCTAGAATTGCTCGTTCGCAATGGTCGCCGCGTGCTCAGCCGGGCTGCTGTAATTGAGCATATCTGGTCTTTGCAGGACCCCCCTGAAGAAGACGCGGTTAAGGCCCATATCAAAAGTTTGCGCCAAAAGCTCAGAGCCTCTGGTGCCCCTGAAGATCTGATTGAAACGGTGCATGGATTAGGATATCGGCTAAAGCAAATTTAGCCGCTTTTCGAGTAGAGTATAACGCTGTTGGTCTTTGACCTGTCGAACGGCAAGGGCGATCGCCTTTTGTGGCCCCACCAAAATCGCTAGTTTTTTGGCACGAGTTAGTCCGGTGTAGATCAGATTGCGGCTGAGCATTAGGTAGTGCTGCATATAGAGCGGTAAAATTACCACCGAATACTCACTTCCCTGACTTTTGTGGATGGTAACTGCCCAGGCAAGGGTAATTTCATTCAGGTCGGCGTAGTCATAACTCACTAACTTGTCTGCAAACTGCACACTCACTTCCTGCTCTTCCGGGTCAACTGTTGCAATTACGCCCAAATCACCGTTGAAGACTTCACGGTCGTAGTCATTTACCTTTTGAATGATGCGATCGCCTACCCGCAACACCATTCCCCCTCGCTCAATCTGCGCTTTTGCGGCACTGGGTGGATTAATCAACGCTTGCAATACTCCATTCAAATTGCGCGTCCCAATCTCCCCTCGCGTCATCGGACATAGCACCTGCACCTCTCGCGCCACCTCAAACCCCAGTTGTGGAATCAAGTCATTAATCAGATCGCGGATTGCTTGAATTCCATCCGGTGGCTCTGGTGCGCCCAGCCACAGACAGTCTGATGCAGGCGTATCAGAAACAGGTTCTAACCTGGGAAACTGTCCCTGGTTAATCCGGTGGGCGTTACTCACAATCTGGCTAGTCTGAGCCTGACGAAAAACTTGTGTCAGCCGCACCACTGGAATTTTTTCTGACGCAATCAGGTCTTGCAAAACCGCTCCTGGCCCGACGCTGGGCAACTGGTCAATATCTCCTACCAGTAACAGTTGAGCATCCAGAGGAACCGCTTTGAAAAGTGAGTTTGCCAAAAATAAATCCAGCATAGAGGCTTCATCTACCACGATCGCCTGTGCAGGAATCGGATACTCCTGGTCGCGCTTAAACTTCATCGTTTTAGGGTCAAACTCTAGCAAACGGTGAATTGTTTTAGCAGGTTGTCCGGTCATTTCACTTAACCGTTGAGCGGCTCGTCCCGTAGGGGAAGCCAGGGCGATCGCCTTCCCCATTGCTCGCCACAGCGCCACAATCGTGCGAGTGGTAAACGTTTTACCGCAGCCCGGCCCACCCGTGAGAATGAGGACTCGCTGACTAGCCGCCATTTCAACCGCATGACGCTGCTGCTCTGAAAGCTGCAATCCTATTTTTCAGTGAAGCGATCGATCCAGCGCTGCACTCGCGGCAGGTCTACGCTTAGGGGTTGACTGAGTAACTGTTGCGATCGCTCTGCCAGTTTCTTCTCCGCCCCATAAAAAGCAGGCGCATAATAAACCCGTGTGTCGGTTTCGGGTATTGCTTCCTCGACCAGTTCTCCATCACTCACCATCTGTTGCATGATCGAGGCTACCTGTGTCGGTTCAGGGCGGTGATCGGCAATTTCAAGCCGTTTCACCACTCGACTCACCAACTCATCTTGGGGTAAGAAACAGTGTCCTTCTTCAGAGGCTTCGGTTAACACATGAAGCGTACCGCTGCGATAGCGAAACTCAGAATCAGGGGCGATGCCTAAGTTGCGGGCGATCGCATCTGCCGTAACAAAGCCGATGCCATATACATCCGTTGCTAACTGGTAAGGATTGCGCGTTACCGTGGCGATCGACTCATCCCCATACTGCTTGTAAATTTTGACAGCGTAGGTGGTCGAAACCCCGTGACCTTGCAGAAACAGCATCACTTCCTTAATGGCTTTCTGCGTCACCCAAGCCGCTTGAATTAACTTCACTCGCTTTTTGGCAATCCCCGGCACCTCCACCAAACGATCAATCTGGTGTTCAATCACCTCCAGCGTTTCTAGCCCAAAGTGCGCCACAATCCGCTTGGCCGTCACTGGCCCGACTCCTTTGATCAATCCACTGCCCAAATACTTTTCGATTCCAGTTAAGGAGGCGGGTTTAGTCTCCCGATATTGAACCACCTGAAACTGTTGTCCATATTTAGGATGTTCTCGCCAGGTGCCGTGAAGCTGTAAGGTTTGCCCTGCCTGAATGTTGGCAAAATTGCCGACAATCGTGACTAACTCACTGGTACGAGGTGCCTTCAGCCGCGCCACCGTATAGCCCGACTCCTCAGAATGATAGGTCAACCGCTCCACCACCCCTTGCAATGGCTCAATCTGAGACGAAGCGAGAGAATTGCTCGGTGGCTCAGAAGCGGAGTTCCCTGCTACTTGATAGTTTCCAGATGAATTCGACACAGCAATTGTTGAAGGCAACTCTCTCTCAGTGTAGTGCAGCAGAAATAGAGCGCGATCGCCCCTCCTCATCTGAATTGAGAAAAGGCGATCGCTCCTCTATAACTAAGGGTTTACAGCCATTAATCGCTCTATAATTGGTTCATTACGTTAACTTTGTACCCGAAAGAGTTTTTATGAGAGTCAAAGGCATTAAGCGTGGACAAACCATTGAACTTTTAGAAACGCTCACTAGTATTCCTGATGGCATGGAGGTTGAAATTGATATTTCTGAAGCTCAAGCTATGGATCAGGACAATCGATGGGCAAGTCTAGAAGGTATTTTAGGAAGCTGGAAGAATGATGCTGAGATTGAAACACTCTTCGCCGAAATTGATCGGGAACGGCACGTTGATCTTGGCAATCCTATAAACTTTAGTGATACAGACTGAAGCGCTTTAATCCTCGTGTATTTATTAGATACCAACATCTGCATCGCTCTAATTCAAGCTAATCCTGAAGTGATCCGCAAATTTAATCGCAAGCGTGAAGACTGCTATCTTTCCGCCTTAGTTTGAGTCAGGTGAAAGGGTTGAATAGTGCGACACCACAATCTTCAAAGTCACGGGTATTTCGTGTCACCAAAGTAAGTTGATGAATCTGGGCAGTTGCAGCAATTAATATATCTGCTTGAGAGCGAGTTTTTTCCTGGATTCGTAAATGTCCGCGTAATTCGCCAGAACGCTTTGCAATTTCGACAGTGATAGGAATAATACGACAATAATTTGTAAGAAATCCCTCAAACCAAGCTTGAATTCTAGCGTTAGGTTTTGAAGCTAAGCCATAAATAATTTCTTCTAGGGTAACGGCGCTTAGTGTGATGGAGGAAATTCCTGCACTCCATCTCAACACGCTCGGATTAGGCTGAAGTCGTGCCAGTTCGCTAATAATATTGGTGTCACATAGAAGTGTCATAAAGATTTTCAGCAAAAACATTTGAACGATCTTGACGAGGAGAAACCTCAAGTAAATAATTTTCTTCCTCACAAAGCTGATGGAGTTCAGCAAATGCGTCAGCCAGAGATTGTTTTTGTTGCTGCTGCCAGACCAAAAACTTTTGAAATGTCTCAGGCTCAATGACTGCTGCTACAAGCTGGTCTTGCTTGTAGATTAGCTGAGGTTCTTCAATCGCAGCATTGAGGAGTTTTGGGAAGTTCTGCTGTGCTTCTTCAAGTTTCCAAGCCATCTGGAATTACCTCTTGAGCTAAAAATCAATTCAAACTGGTTCAATCCTGCTCAAATTGTAAGCTATTCCCTTTGCCATGAACTTTTGAAAGCGATCGCCCCTCCTCATCTGAGTTGAGAAAAGGCGATCGCCCCTTTCGTCCGATTGTTTGACTCACGCCTGCCGGGTTTGAGCTTAAGATTTGCGCGATTTGCGGCTGAAACGGGTTCCCAATTCTTCTACAACTGTATCGATGCCAATGCCACGACCATGAGTCTTGGCAGATTGATAAACTACCCTCGCTGAAGCATAGGCTTCATTTCCAGCAACATAGTAGGTATCTTCTAAAAGTTCATGGAGTTGCCCCAGAGATAGGAGAATCGGGTACAAACTCTCATACAAATTTACGGCTCGACGCATCTCATTAATGTCAAAAGAACGAGGCAGAAATTCATCATTGCGATTGGCAACTTCCATTGCTTTTTGCACAAAAATGCGGGTCTTATCGCCAATTTTAGGGAGCGATCGCCGCTCTGCTTGAGTCAGGTTAATTACTCCTCTCCCGCCAAAAGATCAGGGATGCGCCCCCGCGTCGCGGGGGCACATCCCTGATCTTTTGTGCCTAATCTTTAACCGGGAAGGGAGTAAGAACGATAGCTTCTGGTGAATGGTGGCGATCGCCAATCAACGTGCCAAGCGAGTCAAGGAACTGGAGACACAGATTCAAACCGTGAATGCGTCTCTGTTAGATTTCATGCCGAAGCCTCAGCAAACCAAGCTGAAGCAAGAAATAGCCGCTTTGAAAAAAGAGCAACAGCAAGTCCAGACAGAGGAACGGCAGCAGCGCGATCGCCAAAAGCAGGAACAGGCGACGGGAGACTCACTCTACTGGTACATTTACAATTTGGATCAGAAGAACCCCAACACCTAGACTGACTTTGAGCATTTGCCGCCAGAGCAGTTGGTTGCCAATATCTGGCAAAAAGAGCAGCGCATTCTGGAGATTTTGAGCGAAATTAAAGATGTGTTGCAGACAAAGCCCGTTGGTAAGGAGGACGCACAATGGCAAAAATGATTGCCGTCACCGACGCAGTGAAAAGCTTATCGGAGATAGAGTCCCGCTTTGGGCTACATCGGGCTGAAGATGAGCAGTTTTTTAGTGAGTGGCAGCAAGCGTTGCCAGATTTGAGTGAAGCCGAACGAACCAAACTACGGATTTTGAGACAGCGATTGCTTTATCACCAGGTTAAGGGCGATTTGCTTGAAGGTTCGGTGATGTTGTTGGTAGCTTCACCCTTGCTGGAACTCCCTGGCTTTTATGATCCGCCGTTTCGGATGCAGGCAGAGGAAGGTATGGAAGTGACCGTTGCCGATGGTGAGGAAATTTTGCGCGGATGCATCGACGTGTTGATGATGCAGCAGCAGTTTTGGACGCTGGTGTTGGAGTCGAAGAAAGCCACCATTTCAACGCGATCGGCACTGCCCCAGGCGTTAGCCTACATGATGGCAACCCCCGATTCAGAAAAACCCCAGTACGGTATGTTGACCAATGGGGACGATATATTGTTTATCAAGCTGGTGCTTCAGCCAGAGAAACAGTACAGCCTGTCGCGGGTGTTTTCGCTTTACACGCTCACTCAGGAATGGCAAGCCGCGTTGCAGGTGTTAAAGAAATTAGCGCAAATAGTTGCAATTTAGTGCAACTGTGATTTATGACGGAACATCATTCATTCTGGAGAAACGGCAATGAGTACTTTAACGATTGAATTACCTGCTGGAGTTTCAGCAGAGGAAGCTAAATTTTTAATGGCTGTCAAACTGTCTGAGACAGAAAAACTTTCGCTGGGTCAGACAGCAAAATTGGTAGGATATTCTAAATCAATTTTTATTGAGCTAGTGAGCAAATTAGGGGTTCCAGTTATAAATTACTCACCAGAAGATTTGGAGCAGGAGATGTTGCTTTAATGGCAGACGTTGTAACCAACAGTTCTTGCTTAATTGGGCTAGAGCGAATTCAAAGACTAGAGTTGTTGTCTCAGGTATTTACATCAATTGTGATTCCTGAAGCTGTGCAGCAAGAAAAAGGATGTCTTGAAGGCACCGCCAACTAACAGCGAGGAAGACACATGACCGAACAACTATTCGATCGCCTGCACACATCACCAGAGGCACTGAGCCATTTCTGCAAGAGTCATCAAATTACTGAGTTCGCCCTGTTTGGCTCTGTTCTGCGAGATGATTTTCTCCCTGATAGCGATATTGATGTGTTGGTTACGTTTACACCTGATGCAAAAATTAGCCTGTTAGACCTAGTGGCGATTCAAGACCGTCTTTCAGACCTGTTTCAGCGATCGGTGGATTTAATTGAAAAACCAACCATTGAAGCCAGTCCGAACTGGATTCGCCGCCAAGAGATCTTGAAGAGTGCAACTGTGATTTATGACGGAACGCGACAGAGCCAGCCTGCTTGATATCGCCCGATTTGCGGAAACAATCTTGCAATTAACCGCAGGAATGGACGAAGCAGCGTTTCAGGCAGATGTGCGGACTCAACTTGCCGTGTTGTATGAATTGACTGTTTTGGGTGAGGCAGTGAAGCGTCTATCGCAGGAATTCCGCGATCGCCATCCTGACATTCCCTGGAGAAATATGGCAGGAATGCGCGACAAGCTAATCCACGATTATGATCGCGTGGACGCTAGACGAGTCTGGGAAGTCGTCACTACAAGCCTTCCTGACCTATTGAACAAAATTGATCCTCTGCTACCAAAAGAGGGGAACGCATGATGACAGCGGCGATCGCTACAGCCTATCCAATGGTTCCTTTAGGCAGACTTTTAACAAGACAGAAAGAGGAAGTTTTTATTCAAGAGCTAGAAAGTTATGCTCGTATAACTATCCGTATGAATGGACAAGGAATCACTCTTAAAGATTATGTTTTAGGAAGTCAAATCGGAACTAAGAAACAATTCATTGCCCGTTCTGGACAACTTGTTTTATCTAGAATAGATGCTCGTAATGGAGCATTCGGCATATTACCAGATGAATGTGATAACGCTATTATTACTGGAAATTTTTGAGCTTTTGATATCGATCAAAAGCGTTTAAACCCGAAGTACTTTAACTACTTAACTAAAACCTCTCTTTTCATTGACTTTTGCATCAGGGCTAGTTCTGGTACTACAAATAGATTGTACTTACAGGAAGCAGAATTTCTAAAGCAGCAAATCCCCCTACCACCGATCGCAGAACAACGGCGCATTGTGGTTAGGAGAGTCGTTCCACATCCTCATATAGCAGCGATAGTGGAAACGTTAGCCTAACGCTAGTCAACTCCACTTCACAAGCTTCTGTCTCTGCGTCAGAATCTTCGATCGCAAACTGAAATAGCTCCCAATTACCCCGTTCGTTCAGGCGATAACATTCCACACTGGGGCGATCGGGGTCAATCAGCAAATATTCTCGTAGGGTCTCAATCCGTCGATATTGGCGAAACTTTTCTCCCCGGTCTACCGCCTCCGTGCTGGGCGATAACACTTCTGCCACCAGGCAAGGATAGCGAATAAATTGACGGGCAGCGCGATCGCGCTCATCGCAAGTCACTGATACATCTGCATAGTGAAACGGGCCTTGCTCTGAAACCGCAATCTTTGCATCGCTGGTTAACACTTTACACCCCTTTCCCCGCAAATGCGCCTTCAGCACCGATGCCAAATTCACCGCTACCTGGTTGTGAGGAATGGTGCCTCCAGTCATGGCAACCACTTCCCCATGCAGGTATTCATAGCGCAGCGGTTGAGATTCCTCCCACACCAAGTATTCCTGCGGAGACATTCGAGGAAACCCTGAATTCGCAATCATCGCGCCTTTGCCCTCGTCAGTTGCCTGTTTTGACTTTAGCCAACCTTTCGATACGAGTAAACATCCTTGATGCCTTCATTCTCAACAATAGGGAGAAGACGAGTGGCTCTAAGGGGTGAAGTCAGATGAAATTACCGAGTCATTACTGTTGGCGATCGCCCTCAGCAAGTAACATTTACAGTTTAAGGAAGCCGTTATTGAAACTTCAAGAGAACTTGTTTTGCCAGTTGGATTTGGTCGGGGCTGAAGGCGGCTCGTTTTAGGTCAAGGTCGAGGAAGGTGCGATCGCCAAATCGACTATCCAATCTCAACACTTGCTGATAGGTTTGTCCGGCTTGAGACAGGTCGCCTTTGCTGTGGTGGGCGATCGCCAGTGCAACTAGTGGATGAGGGTTCGTTGGCTCTAGCTCGGCGGCACGGGTAGCAGTGGCGATCGCCCAATCATGTTGCTGCATTCGCTGGTAGGTGAGGCTGAGATTGTAGTAGGCAATTTCGTTGTCGGGCTGAAGGGCGGCGGCCCAGGTATGAGTGACAGCGGCGGCGGGCAGATCGCCACTGACCAGGTAAACGATTCCCAGAGCGTTGAGGGTGGGAACATCCTGCGGGTTCAGGTAAAACGCCATTAGTAGCGCGTTGGCGGCTTCGGCTTCTTGCCCGGACAGGTGTAGCGTCCAGCCTAACAGCACTCGTCCGGATACGTTATGTGGCTCCAGTTCGACGGCTTTTTGGAGGGAGGCGATCGCCTCTGGAAACTGTTCCTGCTGCCGATACGCCAACCCCTGCTGCCGATATTCGCCCGCTGAGGTTGCCCAAATGGGCGGAGCTACAAACCAACTCATAGATGCCAAAAGTATGAGCAGATATTTGGGGCGGTGAAGTTTTGGAGTGAAGCTCCCGTTTGTTTTGCCTGGATGGGTTACTGGATAGAAGGGAATTGCTTGTAATTTAGTAAATAACTTAATGAAATTATTCATCTTTTAGAGCAATTCTCCTTGAGTGGATTTTGAGAGGCAGAGCCTCCAAATAAACTCTGGTGGAACAAGGGACCTAAGCCCCTTGCTCAGTGCAACTTCATTAAGGTTCAGTATTAGTGCGATCGCGGGTCAACAAAGGTAAGTCCACAATCTCCCCTGTTCCAGATCCAACAGTGACCGTTAGCCCCGCTCCGCCTGCCTTAGTGCGAACATAGGCCAGTCCAAACAATCCTGCTTCAGTTTCGGTGAGGCTGGTGAGCTTACCCACTTTTTCTGCACCCACTAGCAATGGTTCACCCAGAGGAGCGGGTTGACTTAGACGCACCCCCCAAAGCTGCTGTTTTAAGCCTTTGTAGGTGTCGAGGCGGGCGATCGTTTCTTGCCCGATGTAGCAACCCTTGCTGAACGAGATAGTGTGCCACAGTCCTGCTTCTAGCGGGTTGTAGTCTTCTGTTAGTTCAGCGTCGGGCATGGGGCGGCCTTGCTCAATTCGCAGGCGTTCCCAAAGCTGTTCACCTAGCGGCAGTGCGCCCGCCGTAGTGAGTTGTTGCCACAGATTAGCTGCCTGCTCACGGTTCACGATTAGCGTATACCCTGGTGTCGCTAAGCCGCTGCCAGTAGCAATTCGGGTTTCAATTCCAGCAAGATTGACTAAATGATGAGTTGCGTGGGGGTGGGCGATGCGAGACGGCTCACTTGGGGCGATCGCCTCATCCAGTCCAAGTTTCTGCAACAGCGCATCACTTTCAGTTCCCAGGAGGCTAAGGGCGGCGGTAGAGTCGGTCACGTCCTTGAGATCTACCTGGTCGGCAAAAAAGATAAACCGATCCATCCACTGCATTAAGTGCTGGCGACGGTTAGGGGAAACCAGCAGCAGAACGGCATCTTCTAGCGCGTAGGCGGTTACAAGGTCAACGGTACGTCCGGTAGAGGTGACAAATACCGTGTCGCAGCCTTGCCCAGGCTGGAGGCGATTGAAGTCGTTGGTGGTTTGGTTATGTAAAAAGCGGATTCGGTCTGCACCAGAAATCAGGATGCGCCCCCAGTGAGAGCGATCGCACACTGCCACGCCTGCCCGTACTGCCTGAAGCGCTGCGGACTCATTGCTAAAGTGACTGGGCACTGAAGTCCCTGCGATTTCAGTCAATACTGCACCCGCTGCCGCCTGGAGGTTCTGTAATTCCTGATTCATACTTTCTTGCGCCTGCGACTACCTGTTTAGATCTTACCGAGTTCCGCCCTCTTATAGAGCAAACACTCTTATAGAGCAAACGGCAGAGCAGACAGCGTTTGTTCCTACGATTAGGGAGCGACAGGTAACTCATCAAAAATCTGACCGACAAACTGTTGCGCTTTTGCGTCTAGTCGCTGCCAGTCTACGTTGCCCGTTTCGTCGAGCAGGCTAGTGTCAATTTCGACCGTTTCAGTCTCACCTGACTCAAGCTGAGCGTAGTTGCAAAAACAAATTTGATAACAGAGTTGCCACAAATCGATATTAATTTGATGGTTGTGCTTTTGCAGACACAGTTCATAACCTGGATAAGGTTGAGGCAATCGAGCTAATTGTTCTTCAATATCAACAGCCTGTGCTGGTGTAGCGCTGGCTAATTGCTGTTGCAGGTGAAGGGCGATCGCCTTTGTCTCTTCTGGAACTCCCTCAGCCCAAACCTGCACATCTCGATAGGTGCCCTTCCAGGAAGACTGCTCTAGCTGTTTACGAATATTATCAATCACTCGAATAAAAGCAGGCTGCATTAATAGCTCAGCCTGTTGCCACGTTTCAGGGTTGTCAAATTTTGGCATACCTGACAGGACGGTAGCATTAAAGAGTTTTACTAGAAAAATACTCTCATAATCCGCTCGTCTTGCAACTGGTCTGAGACTGCTATTGCAATTTTGTTAATTATTTCTCATCGATTATCCTCGTTACTAAGCTCTGGTGTGGGAAGGGCACCCTGGAGATGTTGCTGAATAGGGATATGTATACTCCAAACCGCCCTCACCCTAAATGTCTCTCCCGCAGGAGCTACTTTAAGCGCGAAGCGCTGTAAGAAGAAGAGAGCCAGCTCGGAAGTCCCCCTTGTCAAGCTACCATGTACACACAAGTCGGGTCTGACTTCGTTTGAGTCCTTTTCGCCCCCTAAATTCCCCAATTCTGTGGACTTTGAGCCGTTTAGAGCGCTCTACGGAAACGGGTTGAGGCTCGGAAGTCCCCCAAACTTAGGGGGTTAGGGGGCACAATGCAGGATGTTGAGCTTGATACAGGAGATGTGTGTACACGGTAGCCCTTTGGGGGAGAAGGAGTTGGGGAATGAGAGTAGACACTTACCCTTACATCTACACCTTGCATCTACACCTTGCGTCAAGAACTAACGGCAAAAGCCAACCCTAATCAACCTTGCCAACTGCTTTATTTACATCTGCTGGAGTTTCAAACTCTTTGTCGGGCAGTTGATCTAGCACTGAAATAACATTTTCATCAGCTCCATGTTCCTTAGCGTGTTTAATCAAGTTCTCTTTGTTGACAGGATAGTCGATGCCTTTAAGATGCTTTTGTAATTGAATTGGATTGACAGAAGCCATTGTTTTCTCCCTATGTGCTGAAGCGGATAAAGATAACCAAACATGGATCGTATGGTTATTGGGAGAATGTAACCTCAGGCTCAAGATTCAGCTTGGGTGAGAGCTTTTTCTGCCTGAGGATGGAGGCTTCACCGTCATCTACTGATGAAGTTTACAAAACTCGCTAATGGCGCTAGCGGAGTTGGATAAAACTCTCCCAATGTCAGAGGTTAACTCGCTAATCAATTTTTAACGTGGAAGCATGAGCTTAAGGATGAATCAGTTTATGAATCCATCTGTGTTGATGATTTTGATATTGGCGCTGGTATTGATTAGCGTGCTGTCTCCTTTCTCAGCCCTGGCGCTATTGATGCTTGCCCTGTTTGTGCCAACGCTGATTTGGGCAGCGTGGACGATTGTACAAAGCTTTCTTCGAGGAGAGGCTGAGCATTAGAAATTTGGTGAGAATTTGGGCTGGGAGGGGGTGGGGGGGATTGCCACTCATCCCAAATTTAAAGTTTTATGATGGGAATGCCTGAAAGAGATTGAGTTTTGAATGGTCAAGTTTATCTTGGATGGGCGCTACCTCATCAGAAGGAAACCATATCACCCGTGATTAGCCGAGTAATTCGAGGAATCGTTCTGCTGTTGGCGAGCCTTCCAATCGCAGGATTTGTTGGCTCTAGTCAAGCTCTGGCTCAAGTTACGCCTGCCCAAGATGGTGCAGGAACACGAGTTAACCAAAATGGCGATCGCTATACCATCGACGGAGGCGCACTTTCCCGTGATGGAGCCAATTTGTTTCACAGCTTCGAGCAATTTGGGCTGGACGCAAATCAAACCGCTAATTTCCTCACGAATTCACAGATTCAAAATATCCTGGGGCGGGTGACTGGAGGGGATGCGTCCATTATTCACGGTTTGATTCAGGTAACGGGGGGTGACTCTAACCTGTATCTGCTCAATCCTGCTGGAATCATTTTTGGTGCAGATGCCCGTTTGGATGTGTCCGGTTCCTTTACTGCTACGACGGCAGACGGAGTGGGGTTTGGCAACCGCTGGATGAGCGCGATCGCCGACAACAGCTACGCTTCCCTGGTGGGCAATCCTGGCTCCTTTGCCTTCACTAGCGCCCAGCCCGGTTCTATTCTTAATGCCGGAAGTCTCAGGGTGAGCGAAGGGCAGCAGCTTACTCTGCTGGGGGGCACTGTAATCAACACGGGCACCCTGACTGCACCGGGCGGACAAATTACCGTTACGGCAGTGCCCGGAGAAAACCTGGTACGAATCAGTCAGTCAGGTCAGTTGTTGAGTTTGGATTTAGAAACGATTGGTGGAGCGGGGATTGGGGGGTTGGGTCTGCCGTTTACGCCGCTGTCTCTGCCAGAATTGTTGACAGCGGGAGAGGTTGACCATGCGACGGGGGTAACGGTTAACCGCGACGGGAGCGTCAGCCTGACGGGTTCCGGGCTTGCTCTTTCTACCGAGCCGGGAACGGCGATCGCCTCTGGCACCCTCAACGCCTCTTCCCGCACCGCCCGCTCATCCGCTCAAATCAACATTTTGGGCGATCGCGTAGCCCTTCTTGATGCCACTCTGAATGCTTCTGGTCAGGGCAACGGTGGCACTATTCGCGTAGGCGGCGATTACCAGGGAGCGGGCAGCGTTCCCAATGCTAGCGTTACGTTTGTAGACGAAAATTCTGCCCTGAGTGTAGACGCGCTGAGCCAGGGAAATGGCGGTCGCATCATCGTTTGGTCAGAAGACACCACGCGGGTCTATGGCAGCTTGAGCGCGAGGGGTGGGGCGCGAAGTGGCAACGGTGGACTGGTGGAAACTAGCAGTCACGGATTTCTAGACGTGGAAGGCGCACCGGATGTCTCTGCCCGCAATGGCTTGGCGGGAACCTGGCTAATTGACCCCTTTAACATTACGATTGCTGATGCGCCAACCAACCGAATTGGCACGGTGGATGATCCGTTTTTGGCGATCGCCAACGATGCTGTCCTGGATGTAGACGATCTGATTGCCGCCTTAACCGGAGGCGCGAATGTGATTGTCTCTACTGGAACGGCGGGAACGCAGGTTGGCAACATTACCCTTCAAGCAGCGCTGAATTTTGACGGAACGGGCAGCAACACGTTGACGCTGCAAGCCACGAACGATATCAACATCAATGCGGAAATCTTTGACGGAGCAGTAGGCGGCGACTTGCTCAACCTGGTCTTGGTCGCAGACAGCGACAGCAGCGGTTTAGGCACTCTGCGAATTCAGCCCAATGGCCGGATCAACACAGGTGGCGGCACGATTACAGGGAGTGGCGGCGGCGGACTTAGCCTGAATGGAATAGAGCTATCGGGCAATGTTGAATCCGATGCTAGCGCCATTACGCTTACAGGCACCAGTTTTCAAAGTGGGGTATCTCTCACCAATGGCACCTTTACCCTGACTGGCAATGGCACTCTAGAGCTAATTAGTACTAGCCCCGGTACGGCGGTCAACATCAACGGTGCCTCCCTGCAATTAGGGGATGGCAACCTGATCCTGACGGCGGACGCGATCGAACTACCTAACAGCACCATTTTGGGCACGGGTTCGGTGGTGCTCCAGACTGCCAGCCCCGAAATCGCGATTCGGGTAGGTGGACAAACTGCGGGAGGGCCGCTGTTCCTCGATCTTTTTGCAACAGAATTAGCTGTATTCCAGAATGGCTTTGACCGCATCACGATTGGACGGGCTGATGGCAGCGGACAAATCGATCTGTTGGGAGATGTCACCTTTAACGATCCGGTGACGCTGCAAGCAACCGGGGCGGGTGGCTCGATCGATACAACGAACGGCACCATCACCGGACAGGGCAATGCTAGCGTTTCGCTGCTGGCAGATCAAAATGTGGTGACAGGTAACATTACAACGACAGGTCAGGGAATCACGCTCAGCAGCACAACAGGCGGAATTGATACGACTGATGGAACGCTGACGACCAACTCAACGGCTGAAGCGTCAGGTGCGATCGCCCTCTCTGCCACAGGAGATATCGTCACTGGACCCTTATCTTTTGGTGCAGCGCCCGGTGAAAATGCCCTGACCGTTGACACGTCTGGCACGGTTGACCTGAGGGGTGGTTTAACCTCTACAGGTGGTGAAATAGTCATTGGTGGAGTTACCCGTCCCGGCGATGTCCTACTGCCTGAGAGCCTGGATACTAACGGCGGCGGTTTTAGTCTGTCTCCCGCTGGCGACATTAACCTGGCAAGCAACATCATCACGGACGGAGGCAACTTCACCCTCAATGGCAACGGCAGCACGACGTTTTCTGGAGTGGTGCAAACCGTAGGGGGTGACTTTAACCTCTTCAATTCGGGCGCAACTTCGGTGACGGGTTCTGTCACGACTGAGGGGGGCAACTTTACCGTTGATAGCGGTGGCACTACTTCAATTGACAGCCCCATCGCCACCGCTGGCGGCAACTTTACGATCAACAGCGGCGGCGAAGCGCTGATTTCAGGCGCGATCGCCACCAACGGCGGCAGTTTTACCCTGACCAGTCAGGCGGCAGCTTCTGTGTTTGCCCCTGTTAACACGGGCGGCGGCAATTTCCTGCTAGACAGCCAGGGAAATGTAAGTTTCACGGAGGCGGTCACAACGGGCGGCGGCAGTTTTAGCGTCGATAGTGAGGGGGCGATCGCCTTCTCTAACCCGATTACCACCAACGGCGGCAGCATTTTGGTAGACGGTAGCCAAATCACTACCGTCGCTCTAGATGCCAGCAACAGGGCGGGTGCAGGCGGCAGCATTAGCCTCCTGTCGGATACCAGTATCACCACAGGCAACCTCAACAGTTCTGGTACTAGCGGTGGCAATATCTCAGCCAGTGCCACAACTGCAATTACTGCGGGGGCGATCGCCGCAACGGGCACCACAGGTGACGGCGGCAGCGTTACGCTTGCCTTCACTGGCGACGACAGCACACCTGACTCCAGCGGCGGCGATACGCCTGACCCTACAGAACCTCCAGGCGGCAACACGCCCGACTTTAGAAGCGATATTCAAGTGACTTCAATCGATACCTCCAGCCAGCTTGGGCGCGGTGGGCAGGTCGATATCACGGCTGAGCGTTTCTTTCGGGCAACCGGCCCAATTGCAGGAAACTCTCAAGGAGCCAGCATTTTTAGCGCTGGAGGGGCTGGCAGCGGCAGCATCACCATTCGGCACGGCGGCAACGGAGTCACTCCCTTTATCGTTGGAGACGGCAGCACCAACGGCACGGCTGGCAGCATTACCAGCAGCGATTCGGCTATTTCTTCCCCGCCTTCCCAGTCATTCTTAGGAAGCTTCACCACTGGCAACATTAGTATCATTACCAATGCCCCTAGTAACGGCGGTGGCGGCGATGGCGGTGGCGATGATGGCGGTGGCGATGATGGCGGCGGCGATGATGGCGGCGGCGGTGGAAATGACGGTGGTGGGGGTAGACCCGGCATTAACATTCCTGGTAGAGAAGACCTCGACGACGTTGGGGTGATAGACAACCCGATTATTCCGCGACCCGAATGCCAGGTGAATTGCGATCGCCCCAGCCCTGAGCCTCGGTCTGAGCCAGACTCTAGCAGTAACAGTAGCCCCGCCACCCCACAGCCGCTTGTCGTTGCCCGAAACACACTGCTGGGAATTCAGCAAGAAACAGGCGTAAAACCCGCGCTAGTTTACATTGGTTTCGTTCCCGTTGAAAGCACCTTTAACTCTGGTTTCCCTGAACGAGAAGCAACCGCCAGCCAGCAGTTTGAGCAATATTTAGACCGCCAATCCAACGAACCTGAAAGCGTTGCCCTTTCATTTGAACCTCAGCCCACCGATGAACTGGAACTGCTGCTCGTCACCTCAACTGGAAATCCTATTCGTAGACGACTGGCAGGCGTAACCCGTGCTGAAGTTGAACAAGCCAGACGCAAATTAGTCAGTCAAATCACCGATCCCCGCTTGTTAGGGTCGGGCTATTTGACTCCGGCTCAGCAGCTTTACCAGTGGCTGATCGCTCCGCTAGAGCAGGACTTGCAGGATCAAGAAATTGAGAACCTTTCCTTCATTTTGGATACTGGCTTGCGCTTCATTCCTCTAGCGGCCCTGCACGATGGCGATCAGTTTCTTGTCGAGAAATATAGCGTTGGGCTGATGCCCAGTCTCAGCCTGACGGACACTCGCTACACCGATCTGCAAAGTCTGGAAGTTCTAGCAATGGGTGCCTCTGAGTTTACCGACCAGGTTCCCCTACCCGCAGTGCCAACGGAACTTCAAACGATTGTGCAAGATCTTTGGCCCGGTAAAATTTTCCTGAATGCTGAATTCACCGTGCAAAATCTCAGACAGCAGCGAGAACAGCGTCCCTACGGCATTCTACACCTGGCAACGCACGGCGAATTTAGACCCGGTGGACTGGAAGAATCCTACATTCAGTTTTGGAATCAAAAACTGCGGCTGAATGAAATTCGCCAGCTAGGGCTAAACGACCCTCCTTTAGAATTGCTGGTTTTGAGCGCTTGCCGGACTGCGTTAGGAGACGATCAGGCGGAGTTGGGCTTTGCCGGATTAGCGGTGCAGGCAGGCGCAAAGTCTGCACTGGCTAGCCTCTGGTATGTCAGCGATGAGGGAACGCTAGCTCTGATGACCGAGTTTTACAGCCAGTTGCGCCAGGTGCCGATCAAGGCTGAAGCGCTGCGACAAACTCAGATTGCTATGCTCAGGGGCGAGGTACGGCTGCAAGACGGTCAAATCTATAGCTCCCGCTCAGAAACGATATCCTTACCAGAGGGAGTAGTGAGAAATGAAACTCAAGACCTATCGCACCCGTTCTACTGGGCAGCATTCACGCTGATTGGGAGTCCCTGGTAAAGTCGCAACCCCTTCCCCCTTACCATGGCAACCGACTGCCATCCCAGGAAAAGAATTCGCCGCTGTCGCTTTCCTGAAGCCGATCGAGGACGGCTAGCAGTTGACGAACGGTGCGATCGCAAGAAAACAGCTTCTCAGGCGGCACACTGCGTTGAAACGGACGAGATAGCTGCGTGTCTGTTGTGCCCGGATGCAGCGTCACCACGATC